>NZ_JBEONQ010000060.1:0-21593 GCF_040544445.1 Undibacterium sp. GrIS 1.8
CCTCGGCTATCGAACGCCGTTTGAGGTTTTTTATAATTTGGATATACTCCCACTAAAACTTACCTCCCGTTGCTCTTCGTAGCTGAATCCGCCCGCCTTATTGATCAGTAATTGCATGGACGATTAAATATACCTACTAGGAGTATCAATTATTATGTCGATTGCTACATAAACTATTTGCCGTACAAAAGCCCTACTATTTAAATACCATATTCAGTTCAGCGTCTTACTCTTACCTATCCGCAATAAGAAGAAGGTACTGCTATTTAACAGAAAAATCTACCCGATTTGGCAGACCTTTATCTTTAATCCCATCCGCAGTCAATTTTGGCGCAATCAAAAACAGGCGCTCTTTGGCAATACCGCCAGTTTGCTCCAGATAATCCCGTACCACATCGGCTCTGCGTTGGGCTAACTGACGCAGATTCTCTGGTGTGACCGGCGTATTAGCAAGGATCAAACGTTCGGCCTCTTCTGGTGGCAAAGTTTTGGCAATGCCGATCACATTACGCGGCTTGCTGAATTTTTCTGATTTATAAACTTCTTCGATATAAGTTTTTTTGTCACCTTCATCCAAACTGATTTGATCCAGACTCAATTGAGGATTTTTCTTTTGCAAGCTGACGAGTTTTGCTTGCTTGATTTTTTTCTCCAGACTGGCGCGGCGCAATCCCTCTGTATCAGTTTGCGTATCGGCTCTACCGAGAATGTCCATACGCAAACCGGTGCGGTTGCTGAGCGCTTTGGCGAGGTTGTCTAATTTGGCGCTGGTGTCCCGCGTCAAGATCGCCAGCCCCGGTGTAAACTCGGCATAGGACAATTCCTCTCCGCCACCAAACGCCTGCCCCAACAAGGCAAACGGAGATGTTACTGCCTTGGTAATTAAATTAACGAAGACTTTCCAAATAATGCCGCCGACTGAAAATTGCGGATCAGATAAAGAGCCGGAGATTGGTAAATTGATCGCAATTTTTCCATCGTTATCACGCAACAAGGCCAGTGCGAGTTGTACCGGTAAGCGCGTGGCATTGGGACTATCAATTTTTTCGCCAAAAGTGAGCTGATCTAAACGCACGTCGTTTTGCGCTTGCAATTGCTGATTCTCTACCCGATACGACACCTGCACCGACAACTTGCCTTTATCAATTGCATAACCTGCATATTTGGCAGCATAGGGTGTCAGGCGCGTCAGCTCCATCCCGTTGGCGCTACCCTTAATATCCAAAAAAATCGGTGAGGATAAAGGATTGAGCGTGCCAGAAATCACTAGCGGTGCATCATTATCAATCTTGCCGTTCAACTCAATTGTGGCGGGCTGCGTGCTATCAGACGCAATCGCACCTATCGTGCCACTGACGCCAGTTAAATTAGCGCTGTAATTGGGACGAACAAAATTATCTGTGAAGTTGACATTGCCACCGCGCAGGACGGTTTGACTAATCCGGATCACTAGCGGATTAGTTTGCTTGACTGGCGGTACTATTGGGGTAGAAACGATGACTGGTGTGGTCGCCGAGACTGACGCGGCAGGTGCAACAGGCACGATGGTTACGATAGCAGGTACGGCGGCAATGTCAGCAGGATTGGCTGAATTTGCCGTGTCAGTTGAATTGACATCGACCTTCTTAATTTCGATAATCTTATTCGCATCCGTTGTGCCGTCAGCAGATTTGTTGACGGTAATATTTTGCAGATTCAGTTTGCCTTTATCAGACAAAACTGCCCTGGCATAAAAATCCGTCAAGCTCAATTTCTTCAACAATATCGTAGGTTTATTACCTCCTAATTTTGCGTTAATACCGTCCAGGTCGATTGATTTCCATTCTAAAAAATCGTCGCTGGCACCACTTTCCAGCATATGGAAATCACTGAGTTTTAAATTACCGTCGTAACTTATTTTGGGTGCTTGTCCTTTGTCACTCAGGATCACTAGCTTGCCTTTAGCGCTGGCGTCACCACGACTTAAAGTGACATTTAACTCGCGCGCAAAGTAAGGGTATAGCGCAGCAACTGGCAAGGTCTGGGCATCAATTAATGCCGTGATATTTTTTAAGCCAGCACTGGCATCGGCGCTCAGGCTTAATTTACCTTTGCGGTTAATCGTCGTTTTTAATGTAAAGCTCGCCGTCTGGGCGGCGTTGTCCACGACTGCACTGTCCAGTAGATTACTGCTGAGATTACTAGCGACCAGACTAATACTATCCAGCGTCACGTTCACACTAGGATAAAGCGACCGATCATCAAAGCGCACACTACTATCGTTGACAGAAAAATTATGCAGATTGACGCGCCATGCATTGGATTCTGGAATGGTAGCGGTGGCCTTGCTGGCGTTAGCATTGTTAACCTTAGCGGCACCGGGCAACTTTAGTGCCTCTACATTGACACTAACTTTATCTTGAGTCGGTTGATTTTTTGCACTCTGCTCACTGTGTCCATTCCATGCTATCAAAAATTTTTGCAGATTTAATGTTGCGGTCTGATCTTTTTGGACATCCGCTTTCAGACCTGTCATTTCTAAACTACCCGCGTTAACTACCTTCGTCGCAGTATCAAGTTCTAGCTTGCTCAGTGCTAAAGATTTAATCGCAATGCCTCCCTCGCCTTTCGCTTTTGACTGGATGGAAAAATCTACTAATTGCAAATTAAAATCTGCTATTTTTACTTGCCCGTCCTGGCTATGGATATGCGACTGCGCCGCTAACTTGCCTGCCAGCGTGGCAGCTAATACAGGATTAAACAATGGCTGATAAGTAGCCAATGGCAAATCGTTCAGACTCACATTGCCATCCACCATCCCGCTGGCGACGCTGAATTGCCCTTCAAATTTACTTTGTGCATCTTGCTCGATAGCGATGCTGATTAAAACGCTGGCTGGCTTGGCCGCAACATCGGTGCTCAATTGTTTAATATTGAGGGCGATATCTTTTAAATTGATTGGTATAACCGGTGACGAATGTAAGGCGTCACTAAAATGGATTTGCCCTTTGCTGAGCACAATAGAATTTATGGCGATGATCGCTTTGCTCTTGGAATCTGATGCGACCACGGTATTCGTATTAGCATTGTTAGCGGAGTTAACGGCATTAACAACTGGAGCAGAATTTTTTATCGGATCACTTGCCAGCGTAGACTTTGCCTGATCCGCTACGGGGGTTGGAGTAAGAGCGTGACTACTCAGTTTGGCCCAGTTGAGCTGGCCTTTTTTGTCTAGATCCATCCAAACTTCTGGTGCCTCTATGCTTAACTGATCTAAGCTAGCTGCACCGCTGATCAGATTAATTTGTTTGATCTGCGCCGTAATCACATCGGTCAGCAACAAAGGGGCATCGGCATTATCTTTGAGGTCAATTTTATGCAATTGAACCTGACCGGACAACAGCAACTCTGCTTGGTTTTTCTTACGGCTAAAAGTCAGATCCAGCTTGGTAGATAATTGCGCGCTTTGTATTTTTAATGGCAAAGGGACTGGGATATAAGCAATATAGGCAGGTACATTCAGGCGATCAATATCAATCGCTAAAGTCGTGTCCAAGCTATCCACAAACGGCTTGCTACGCGCCTTTAAATCGAATGGTGTGCCATTGATTTTGGCGGACAACATCGGCTGTACGAAGCTATTTACTTCTTTTGGGAAGTTGGATAAAAACGGTACTGCAATTTGCAGGTCGTCTATTTTTATTTGCTTCTCCAGGACTTTATCGTCAAAAACAATACTGCCATTTTGCAATTGCAAGTTCGCCAGCGAAAAACGAAAAGGTGCATCGCTTTTGGGTTGCGCCGCCAGTTTATCGAGGATGTCAGAAAAATTATAGCGACCATAACCATCAGCGCTGGTGCGTACTACATGGACTTGCGGTGCGGTTAGTCTGACCTCATCGATCACCAAAGCCCTATGCCAGGCGGAACTCAGTGAGAGATTAAGTACCAGAGTTTTTAAAGACAGTGCCGGGCTGCGTTGATCCGGCTCGTACAAGCTGACATCGTTAGCCGTGAGCGCGAGCGCAAAGGGGGAGAAACGGACTTCGCCAATCGCTAGCTTGCGACCTAATTGCTGCTGAACTTGCTCGACCGCGACTCGTTTTACATAAACCGGTAGCAGCAGCCAACTCAACAAGATGATCAGTGCCAGCAAGCCCACCAGACTGATGATGATTTTACCGATACGCCCTTGCCAAGTTTTTTTGAGATGCGCCTGCAATGTCACTTTGGCTGATAAGGTCACGGTCGTTCCTTTAAATTGAATCTAATGCCATAGTTTAACTAACGATCTGCTCTCCAGCAAACACAATCCCCACACAAGGATTGCCGCCGATCGCATAGGCCAGATCACCTGGCCGGTCTATTGCCCATAATGCGAAGTCTGCTGCCTTACCAATTTCTAAGGTGCCGATCTGATCTTGCAAACCCAAAGCGCGGGCGGCATGTTTGGTGACGCCTGCCAATGCCTCCAAAGGCGTTAAGCGGAATAAGGTGCAGGCCATATTCATTGCTAGCAACAAAGAGGTCATTGGTGAGGTACCCGGATTGCAGTCGGTAGAAATGGCAATGGGTACCTGCGCCTCGCGCAAACCGGTAATCGGAGGTAATTTGGTTTCTCGCAAAAAGTAGTAAGCACCGGGTAACAGCACGGCGACTGTGCCATGCTGCTCCATAGCGTTGATGCCCTCTTGCGATAAATATTCCAGATGATCGGCAGACAAGCCTTGATAGCGTGCCGTGAGCGCAGCACCACCCTGATCTGAGAGCTGCTCGGCATGCAATTTGACTGGCAGTCCATGTCGCTGCGCCGCCTGAAATACTTTTTCAGTCTGTGCTGGCGAAAAGCCGATTTTTTCACAAAATGCATCGACTGCATCGACCAGACCTTCCGCCGCCAGAGCGGGTAGCATCTGCTCGCAAACCAAGTCCAAGTAATCATCAGCACGACCTGCATACTCGGGAGGCAAGGCATGTGCGCCGAGAAAAGTCGTTTTGATCCGCACTGGAAAATCTTGTGCGAATTGTCTGGCAACCCGCAACATCTTGGCCTCTGTTTCAACATCCAAACCGTAGCCCGATTTGATCTCCAGCGTAGTGACGCCTTCTTTTAATAAATTACGTACTCTGGACAAACTGGCTTGTATTAATTGCTGTGGACTAGCGGCGCGGGTCGCACGCACCGTGGAAAGAATACCGCCACCTTGTCTGGCGATGTCTTCATAGGCGACGCCGTTTAAACGCGCCTCAAATTCATCGCTGCGATTGCCTGCATAGACGATGTGGGTATGACAGTCAATCAGACCAGGTGTCAGCCAGCAGCCTTGTCCGTCGTGTGACATGCTCGCTTGGGAATTCGCTTGACACTCAGCAAGCAAATCAGCAGGTAAATCGATACGCTTACCCAGCCAGACAATCTTGCCATCCTTCGCCACAATTGCAGCGTCGCGGATTTCGCCATAACCATCCTGCATGGTCGCCAGATGGACATTGGTCCAGAGAGTCAGCATGGTTTAGGCTCCGGCGTGGTTTAAAAAACTAATGCGCATCAGATAGAGCACGCTGCCCTCTTGCGCCTGCACGACTAATCGCACACCGGCGTGTTCATGATCTTCTTCCAGCAAAATTAAATCTGCTTCGCTGACATCCATCACTTTATTCAAGACTGCCTGTCCCTGTGCACAGTAGATCAATACCTGTTGCGCATTTTGTGCCACAACATAATGCTCGCCGGCCTCTAGTCGTTGCATAAAATGAGTACAGACATCGCGCCGGGTCATCAGATTAAGATCCCATACCGAGCCATCTAACAATTCAGCACGGATGGATGTTTCACCAGAAAATTGATGTGGCATGCTGTGGCGGGTCAAGGTAACACTGGAAGGTGTATCAGTTCCCTCTTCATCTCCATGCAAGGTCATACCTGTACCAGACAAAATCGCCAACGTCCGATCAATCTGTGCAAAGTGCGAAAACGCGCCGTCACTGCTGACTAAGGCCGTACTAATGCGCCAGACAAAATGGTCCAGGCTCGCACCCTCAGGAAAAACTGCCAGCTCAGTCGTGCTGCCGCCACCGTTTTTCCAGGGCATGGTTTTATAGTCTTGCTGGCTCCATTTACGCATGATGTGTTGGCGCTATGTGTTTGAGTGTGTGTTTGAGTGTGTGTTTGAGTGTGTGTTTGAGTGTGTGTTGAATATAAGAGCTGTTTTACGAATAAAGATGGGTGTACAAGTGCTGACATTGTGCGCTCAATTCGCCATCCAGCACCATCTGTTTTGCTGCTGCAATATCTGGTGCGAAGAAGCGATCCTTGTCATAAAACGCAACCTTGCGGCGCAGCGCATGATGTACTGTCGCCAGACTCGCTGAGGTCTCCAGCGGCTGATGAAAATCAACGCCTTGCGCTGCGGCTAATAATTCTATACCGACTATAGTGGCAGTATTGTGTGCCATCTCATGCAGACGTCGGCCAGCGAAGGTCGCCATACTGACATGATCTTCCTGATTGGCCGACGTCGGAATCGTATCAACGCTGGCTGGATGTGCATGGGATTTATTCTCTGAGGCCAACGCCGCTGCTGTCACATGTGCGATCATAAAGCCAGAATTGAGCCCGGAATTTGGCACCAGAAATGGCGGCAAACCTGACAAACTTGCATCAATCAGCAAGGCAATGCGGCGCTCGGAAATAGAACCAATTTCTGCAATCGCCAATGCCAGCGTATCTGCTGCGAAGGCCACCGGCTCTGCATGGAAGTTGCCGCCGGAGATGACTTCACCCGTATCCAAAAACACCAGCGGATTGTCGGTCACGGCATTGGCTTCAATTAATAAAGTACGGGCTGCGTTATTGATAATGTCCAGACAGGCGCCCATGACTTGTGGCTGGCAACGCAGGCAATACGGATCTTGTACACGTTCGTCATTGACCAGATGCGAGCGGCGGATTTCGCTCCCCTCCAACAATTCACGATAAATTTTGGCGGTAGCGATCTGACCAGGTTGTCCGCGCACTGCATGAATACGCGGATCAAACGGCGCGTCACTGCCTTTGGCGGCATCAACCGACAATGCTCCGGTAATCGTTGCGGCTTCCAGCAAGCGCTCAGCGAGAAACAAACCATTGAGCGCCAATGCAGTGGAAACTTGGGTGCCGTTAATCAGCGCCAGACCTTCTTTAGCAGCCAGTACGACCGCTGTGATTCCGGCATTTTCTAACGCCAGTTTTGCCGGGACTAATCGCCCATTTACACGTACTTCGCCCTCGCCCATCAAGGCCAGCGTCATATGCGATAAAGGCGCCAGATCGCCGGATGCGCCGACCGATCCTTTGACCGGAATTGCGGGCATGATGCCTGCATTGTACAGAGCGATCATGGTATCGATGACGCTGGCACGGATACCAGAAAATCCTCGCGCCAGGCTGGCGATTTTCATCAACAAAATCAAGCGCACAACCTCATCAGCGATCAATTCACCAGAGCCGACTGAGTGCGACAGTATCAGATTTTTTTGCAGTAATTCTAATTGCTCATCGGGGATGCGCGTCTTGGCGAGTTTGCCAAATCCGGTATTGATACCATATGCCGCGTCGCCCTTTTTGACGATACTCTGGATCGTTGCGGAGGACGCGTTGATCGCCTCATAGGCACTGACATCCAACTCCAGCGGCAAAGCAGTGCGCCAGATCGCGCGCAAGTCGGACAGACTCATTTGGCCCGGGCGAATGATGAAAGTGTTGGTGTTCATGTTTGTCCTTTTTTAAATTATTCTTGGCAGTTTTAAAATGTGCTGAAATGTGCTGTTTGGTATTTTGCTGGGATAAAACATTGATTCGTTGGAGGTAGAAGCATTCAATTTTGAGTCAATCTCAATATACTCCCCACCAATCACTAGCAAATATGCCTTAATGTCCAATTATTCTCTGGACGCTTAAAATATACTTACCACCAGTATTATTAATGCAATCAAATCTACGGCAATCATCCCCTCTCCCACAAGCGGAAGAGAGAGTTTTGATCTGCTCATTTTTATCGACTTACGGTCTCGGTTTGCTGCATTAACTTACGGTCTCGGTTGGCTGCGTCAACTTATTGCCCCAACTCACTATCTCAACTCATTACTTTGAGTTATTAATCATGGGTAAATTCAAGCCATTACGCTCAGCGCAGGCAACTGCTTGCGGATAACCTGCATCCGCATGACGCATCACACCCGAACCACAATCGTTGACCAAGACGCGCGCGAGACGTTTTGCTGCTGCATCCGTGCCATCCGCCACAATCACCATGCCGGAATGTTGGGAGTAACCCATACCAACGCCACCGCCGTGATGCAAGGACACCCAGCTCGCGCCACCTGCCGTATTTAACAAGGCATTGAGCAAAGGCCAGTCGGAGACAGCATCGGTACCGTCCATCATCGATTCCGTCTCGCGATTAGGGCTAGCAACAGAACCGGTATCGAGGTGATCACGACCGATGACGATTGGTGCTTTTAACTCGCCATTTTTAACCATCTCGTTAAACGCCAAGCCAGCGATATGGCGCTCACCCAGACCTAGCCAGCAGATACGTGCTGGCAAACCCTGGAAGGCAATTCGTTCGCCCGCCATGTCCAGCCATTTATGCACGCCTTTATTCTCTGGGAAGAGTTCTTTAATCTTGGCATCGGTTTTACGGATATCTTCCGGATCGCCCGATAAAGCGACCCAGCGGAATGGCCCTTTGCCATCGCAGAACAGAGGACGGATATAGGCAGGTACAAAGCCGGGGAAATCGAAAGCATTCTTCACGCCGGTATCAAACGCGACCTGACGGATGTTATTGCCGTAATCCACCGTCGCAATACCCATCGCATGGAAATCCAGCATGGCCTGCACATGCACCGCACAAGCCTGTGCTGCATCGGCAGTCAGTTTGGCGTGCTGGCTCTGATCGGACTGTGCCACCTTCCATTGTTCAACCGTCCATCCGATCGGCAGATACCCGTTGATCAGATCGTGCGCTGATGTTTGATCGGTGACCAGATCAGGCTTCATGCCGCCGGCTTTGGCGCGTCTAACCAGTTCTGGCAAGACTTCTGCTGCATTTCCAAGCAAGGCGATTGATACCGCTTCTTTGCGGTCGCAATGGTGTTTGATCAGTGCTAAGGCATCGTCCAGATCTTTGGCTTGCTTGTCGACGTAGCGGGTACGCAAACGGAAGTCGATACTAGATTGCTGGCACTCAATATTTAAAGAAACAGCGCCGGCAAAGCTAGCCGCCAGTGGCTGCGCGCCGCCCATACCGCCTAAACCTGCTGTCAAAATCCAGCGCCCGCCCCAGTCACCGCCAAAATGCTGGCGCCCTGCTTCGGCAAAGGTTTCATAGGTGCCTTGCACGATGCCTTGAGTGCCGATATAAATCCAGCTACCTGCTGTCATCTGACCGTACATGAACAGACCTTTGCGGTCGAGTTCGTTGAAATGTTCCCAGTTAGCCCACTTGGGCACCAGATTGGAATTGGCGATCAACACTCTGGGCGCATCCTCGTTGGTTTTGAACACGCCGACCGGCTTACCAGATTGAATCAATAAGGTTTCGTCCTCGCCCAACTCTTTTAGTGAGGCCAGAATCTGATCAAAACACTCCCAATTACGGGCGGCACGACCAATCCCGCCATACACAACCAAATGCTTAGGATTCTCGGCAACCTCGGGGTCCAGATTGTTCTGGAGCATGCGATAAGCGGCTTCGGCCACCCAGGTTTTACAGGTTTTTTCAGCACCGCGTGGTGCACGGATTTCGCGGCTTTCGTCCCAGCGTGGATCGTTGTTCATGATGTATTCCATCCTATTTCGGTAGTGTTGGCTGGCGCAAAGTCAAACTCAGTCAAATTAACTAAACTAACTCAAGCTAACTCAATATATACGTTCAACGCGCTTCTAAAAACCAGATGATGACCAGTCTTTGAAATAAGTTTAAGTTGTATATACAACTTTTGCAACTGGATTTTTGTATGAGACAATATGCAAGATTATATTTTTATGTTTTTTCAATGCCACCACCTTAGTTACAAGGAATCCTGTGTCAAACCAACAAGAAAACGCACCTGTGTTCCAACGTATCAAGGATTATTTACTAAAAGAAATTCAGTCCGGCACATGGAAAGAAGGTGATGCGATTCCGTCCGAAACTGCGCTAGCAGAGCAGTTCAGCGTATCCCGCATGACGGTCAACCGGGCTGTGCGAGAGTTGACCAGTGAACAAATCCTGACACGCATCCAAGGCTCAGGCACCTATGTCGCGCAGCATAAATATCAGGCAACCTTAGTAGAGATTAAAAGTATTGCGGAAGAAGTCAGAGCGCGCGGTCACGTGCATCGCAGTCAATTGCATGAGCTAGTCGCGGTGGCTGCAAGTGACATACTGGCGCAACAATTTAAGGTGAAAATAGGACATCCGCTTTTCCATTCGGTCATCGTACATTTTGAGAATGATATTGCGATTCAGGTAGAAGACCGCTGGGTCAATTCGGATATTGCACCTGACTATCTGGAACAACATTTTATGACCATGACACCGAATGAATATCTGATGGTGGTAGCGCCCCTAGAAAGTGTCAGCTACCGTATTGAAGCGTTGTTACCGTCTAAACAAATCGCGACGATGTTAAATATCACCAGCAAGGAACCATGTTTGCTATTACACCGTCAAACAATATCCAAGGCCAAAATCGCCACGATAGTCACGATGTGGCATCCGGGCCAACGTTATCAGTTTGCAGGTAGTTTTTAACGTAATCCTTTGCTGACTAAACTCAGCAAGCAAACTAGGCTGAACAAACCAATTGAACAATATAGAACCGATGCGCTTTTTCTCCTTTCCCCGTTTTGTCTCCTCTGCTAACTCGCTGAATAAGTAAATCACACTAGCGCGGCTGGCAGCATTGTTACTCGTCACGACACTCGCGGGCTGCGGCAGTTTTGGGAGCAATCTCGGCAATAGTAAAGTCGCTCTCAAAGAAGAAGAATTTGGCTCTGCCGATGTCTTCACCCATAGTTTTCCCGGATCGGAAAAAACGGCTTGCGAAGCCGCCCGCCGCGCTTTGCTCAGCCAGGGTTATGTCATCAGCGAATCTAAAACCGCCTTCGTCAGAGGCCGCAGAAAATTCCAACACGATAGTGATATTCACGCCGAGATTGAATTTACGGTAGTCTGCGCCGCCGACAGCAAAGGCAGCAACAGCACCACCGTTTTTGCCAATGCGGTACGCGACCGTTACTCGCTAAAAAAGAGCAGCAACTCCGCCAGCATCGGGGTCGGTGCACTGGGCTCGGTATCGTTGCCATTTGGCGCCAGTGACGATTCTCTGGTCAAAGTCGCTAGCGAAACGATACCAACCGGTGATTTTTACGATAAATTTTTTAAATTAGCAGAACGCTATATGGATGACTCTTCGGTTGAAACCGATAAGGATGAGGATAAAAAAGAGTCGCCAGCCTCTTCTGACAATAAGAAATTGACTACGCCAAATCAGTAAGCCAAGGTTGTCACTGTTCTATAGTGAGCGACAATAAAAAAAGCGATGCAGATTTTTCTGCATCGCTTTTTTACTAATACAAACCCGATACAAACTAAGCGAACAAATTACTTCGTAGTTTTATCTTTACGAACACCAGCTGCTGTTGCAGGCAGGTATTTCAAAGGATCGTTCATACCGACGATATACGCCGTTGCGATAGTACGTGGCTTCATGCAAGTCGCGCTCAACACTTTAGAATCTGCTGAGATATCATTAGTGCAAATCGTCAGATCCTTGACTGTGTCTAAAGAAATACCAGCAGCCGCAGCAACCGCGACCACTGCACCAGCACCAGCACCATTTGCGACCAAGGTATCAACCGTGGCTTGCAAATCTTTAGTGCTTGTCAGCGCAGTAAAAATACCATCAACTGAAGTATCCACTACTGTATTCGCTGCTGATGCAACTGAAACAAACCCTGAAACCAACAACATACCGACAACTGCCTTTGAGACAAATTTTTTCATGGCGACTCCTGTAATGATTGAAAGCCTGGCGAGGCTGTTTTGATTCTAATTAAGTTTGGATCAAATTAAAAGGACAGAGTTGTATCCATGCGGCAATTAACTCTTTGATTAACAACAGTTTGTTCAATTTATAAAACAAACTGTGCATCAATCGACAACTTTTAGAGGTTTTACACCTGATTTCAAACCCCTTGCGGACTATTGTAACGATTAGCGTTGCGGATAGGCTCTTTGGAATTAGCCGAGGTTTTAGCAAATGCCTCTTTAGCGCGTTGATAACCGTATTGCCACTGCGCTTCAATATATTGCACATAAGTGTCATAGCTATCGGGCATGATCAGGCTAACCCGGTTACGCCTGAAAGCCAGCTTCTTTTGCACCTGTTCGCGTGCTAGTGCAATGCTGATATCTGAGCTGTCAATCCAGGTATCCGCAAATTGATGATGGACGTACCGTAAGCGCTGATTGCCGTTAATGCCCAACACCGCACGCAAAGCAGGAATCGCAAAGGTCTGATCAAACGACTCTTTAAATTCCATCGTGACCTCATGCGCCAGCCGTCGGGCTATTTCGATGGGAAATAAATCAAGCACGCCACCGATATAGTGTTCCATCTGCCCGGTAGCCGGACGACGATAGCTGTGACAACGGAAATAAAACATGTCAGATACCGAAATTCGCACCGCCTCTGCCAAAGGCATATCGACATCAATCAACAGTTGTGGCGCAATCGCATGATTCCCCCACATCGGAGCGCTGAATGGCGATTGAATACCTTGCAATAGTGTGGCTGTTCGCTGATCGCAAAAAACGGTTTCTTCAAATAATTTACGATGGCCACGCGGCTGCCCCACTTCTTCCGGCTGGTATAACAGCTTGCCGCCGATAATCGCAACCGCTGGTGCCCCAGCAGCTTGACTTGGACTTACAGTTGGCAATGGCAAATTAGGCGGTATCTCAAACATATAATCTTGAAATACATCCGGTATCTTGGGCGTATTTTTCGAAGACAATTTGCGCTTAATCGCCTGAATCAAAGAGCGATGAATCGCCGCTTGCGATGTCGATTGCAGACTCGCCCAAAACTGATACATCTCATGCGAACTAAGCCATGCCTTGCGCTGTTCATCATCCGGCAAAGCCTGGATCAGTGCCGCCGCAATCGCTGCGCCGCAACTGGCTAATAACAGATCAGGTGTTTTCCCGGCATCACGCGCTGCGGCATACATGCCAAGATAAATGCCAAAACGAAAGCCACCGCCAGCCATGACCATGCAGCGTTGATATTGAGGAAGTTGAGTAGAAATAGGGGGATTTGTGCTTGAATTCATCGCAACAAAATACCACAACAACGATGAAGGATTAAACAGAAATTGCGTTTTGCTGTTGCAACGGCGCATTCAAACGTGTAGCCAAACAACAGCTTGATCGTGTACTGATTTAGTACCTGTTTAGACTAAGTAATTAGGCTCACTTGGTTGACTAACTAAGTTGAGTAGCTAAGTTGAGTAGCCAAGTGAAAAACTGAGTGCCGTAAAAAACCCGTTCAGCGAACATGCACAAAGCGCAAAAAGCAATCTCGCTTACTTTGTACTCGATACGTTTCTATAATTATTTTTTCTTTTTAGCAGAAATTCCATCTAGTCAAAAATAGAGATAATTTTATATACTCCCCATAATTTTTACCAAAATAGCCTTATAGACCAATAATTACCTGGACAATTAAATATACTAATAAGGAGTATCCATAAACCGTCTATAGAAAAAGAGGGGCTTAAGCAAATATCGCCAGCACCGGATAACGACGCCACTCTGGTTCAGCATACCGCTGGCAATGCGTAAAAATAAAACTCAGCACGGCATTCTGGTCACTCAATAATTGGGGCTGATCTGCTTTCCATGTAGCGAATTGCGCAGCCAGTGCTGGCTCCTCACGGAGTAATTCTTCTGCCAGGTCTTCAAATACGTAATCGGAGAACGCTTCTTTCTTCTCTAATACGCTATTAAAAAATCCCCAACGGAAAAAGCTGTCATGTGCCTGTGGCTCCAAGGTTTCGACCGCATACCGCGCTTGGTCCTGATCCAGCGTAATCCAGATATCACCCGCCTTGATCTGATGGGTGCCAGTCTGTGTGCTCAGCTCCATGTCGTCATGAAATAAATGACCTTCATAGGCATGTGGGCGCGATGTAACTGAACGAATTTGGTAGGTCTGTGCCTGCACAATGCGGTCACCGGCAATTCGCTCGATCTTGACGCCATTCCACTGCAAGCGCTCAATCGCAGCGCGCCATTGCTGGGGTACGACATAGGCGATCGGCGCAGGGACTACGACTTCTGGTTTGAAATGATTGTAGTATGGAATATCCTTTTCCCATGCTTGATGTTTGTCGTAGTACAAACGACTGTAGTCGCCTACTGCACTGGGCTTGTAGCAAGCCTCGTAGCCTTTAAAACGAACCGTCGAAACATGCTCGTCATCCCGGCGCCATTGCACGGGCCAATGGGTGCGGGTTTTTCCCTGCTGTTTGGCGGCTTTCCGCAATTGCTGGATTTGTTCAGCATGCTTGATCGTGAACTCCAACGCGACCTCGACCAGCGCGCGCATGGATGCGTAGCGATCGGCGAAGGGTTTTAGCATATGCGTTTCTGGCATAAAACCGATGGTGTGATGCAAAGCGGCGTAGCCCGTAGAGAATCGCGCAGTTTCTAAAAACTCTTCTATCCCTTGATCGGGACTGTCTTTGATCGGATTCACATAAGGACAAGTCGGCCAGCCGCGTTGCGCCATATCTGCAAACATCACCGGCAGCATCTGCTCGCGCAAAAACTGCCCCAGATCACCGCCGAGTTTATCTGTTTGGGTATGGATCAAGGTCATCGTGTAAGGATAATCTGCCCCGTTGGAGGTGTGTGTATCCACCATCACGTCTGGATCCCAGGCAGTAAAAAACTGATTAAAAACTTGCGCGTTCAAGCTATCGCACTTAATGAAATCACGATTTAAATCCAGATGCAGACTATTCCCGCGGAATCCGAACAACTCGGGACCGTCTTGATTCACCCGCGATGTATTTTGTCGGTTGTGACAGCCATCCACGTTATAAATCGGAATAAAAATAAACGCGGTACGACCTAGTTGTGCCAACCGCTCTGGCATCACACACCAGTCGCGCACCAGCGCCATACAGGCATCAATACCTTCGGGCTCACCAGGGTGTATGCCGTTATTATTAAAAAATACCGGACGCTGTTCACCTTTGATTTGCTCGCGATCAAATACGCCATCCGCAGTCACCACACCAGCATGAATAGGCACACCGGCATCCGAGACACCAATCTGACTGAAGTGCAAGACATGAGGGAAAGCCGATGCCAGCTTTTGATAAAAGCCAATGCACTGATCCCAGGTCGTCGTTTGGTTTTGATTACCGAGTTCGTAAGGTGTTTGCAGGTCTGTTGACATAGTTAGCGTCCAAGGTGAAGAAGATATCCAAGGTATGCAGCACGCATCCCGTGATCATCGATTGAATACGTTAGCAAAAATAATTACCGTGATTTTGCCTGAATTAGACTGGTAGCGAGCGATATTATCTTGGTACACAGGCAAATCTCGCACAGTCACGAATCACGTAAAATACACCAACCCACAACGCCCCAGGAGCCTCATCTTGACCAACGCCGAAATCGCCGCCTTACGCCTGAGCTGTCACACCATCCTCCCCGGTCACCGTCAACTACCGCCAGCGGGACAGTTTGCCGCCATGGCGCAATGGTGCGAAGCCAACCATGTCTTGCATGACACTTATGGTGAGGGTGAATTAGTCCAACACTTTGAACAAAAAATCGCTCAGCTATTAGGTAAAGAAGCCGCCTTATTTTGCATTACCGGCACCATGACGCAGGTCACCACCTTGCGACTCGCTTGTGCCGAACGTGGCAGCAATTTGGTGGGGTTACATCCAAGTTCACATATTTTTATCCATGAAAACAGCAATCATGAATTGCTTGGCCATTTTAACGCCCTCAGAATCGGCAATCCACATCGCCCCTGGACAGTAGACGATCTCAAGGCGATACCAGAAAAAATTGGTGCCGTTCAATACGAATTACCCATGCGAGAAATCGGCGGGCAACTCCCTAGCTGGCAACAACTTCAGGACATCAAGTCCTACTGCCAGCAAGAGAATATTCATCTACACATGGACGGCGCCCGCTTGTGGGAAGCACAAAGCGGATTTGCTAAGCCTTTGCACGAGATCGCCGAGGGTTTTGATTCTGTGTATGTCTCGTTTTACAAAGGCATAGGCGGTCTCGGCGGCGCGATGCTAGTAGGCAGTAAATCACTGATCGATCAGGCACGGGTCTGGATGCAAAGACAAGGCGGCAACGTATTCCGCCGCTCGCCTTATGTCGTCGCAGCAGCGATGCAATTTGATCAGCGTCTGGCCGATATGCCCGCCCTATTCCAACGCACAAAATGGCTATATCGGCTGCTGACAGACTATCTGCAATTAAAAGCCAATCCAACGCAGCCTCAATCTAATATGTTGCACCTATACTTACCCGTCAATAAAGAGCGCGCCACCGATATCCGCAACCAGATCGCGCGCGAACATGGCATCTGGTTATTCGGCAATGCCGTGCACACGGCACTGCCAGAACAATGCATGTTTGAATGGTATGTCGGCGATCAATTGTTAGTGATGAAGGACATTGATGTGAAGAACGCGCTTACGTTATTTGTAGAGAAAATTTTGGAAAAGCTTTGATGGGAATTTATAAAAACTCTTGAGTCGACCTACAACATTGCGCATAAAGCTATTTTTCTTACCAATCCTGCTTGAGACACGCGGGAATGACATGCTTAGAATTTGCATTGTTACTAATGGCCTTCGTTATGAATAAAAGATTTTAAAAAAATTTCTGATTTAGATGTCCAATATAAATAAGGCTTACAGAGCAAAAATGGCTTGTAAGCCTTATTTCATAAGGATACTCATTAAAAAATTTTAAATATTCCTATTACATTAGGTTGATATCTGAGAATTATCGTTTTTTTTCCCACTAAATAAATCAAAAACAAAATCACAAAGACGCCATCCAATACAATCACAGGCTGCATCGGCTTTAGGGCAGGATCATTCAGACTCATCAGCAAAACACCAACCAGGCAGATTTTTTCTATCGTGACGGCGACAATGACTGGGGTACGACACTCAGGGTGGCTGGCGGAATAAATCAATAAGCCGCCAAGGCAAGCGACTAACAGACCCCAATGACGGGCGAATAATATGCCTGCGCTATCGGTTACCACTAATTTTTGTGCCTGCAATAGGGGCAAGGGTGCGATAAACTGTAGGCCTACCAGCAGCATGATGCCGCCAGCGATGTAGAGGATGAGTTTGATGTGGCGCTGAATCATGTTGTCTCCTGTTGGTATTTCGTTTTATTTTATTTCGTTTTTTGTTCTGGTCAACAGATAATCTATTTGGCCTAGACTGTCAAACTCTGCTTTATGTGCACTGCGTCAAGTCAGTCACATAAACGACTTTATTGAAGCTCATGCAAACCAAGCCGTTTAATTCTGTTTTTAATTCCTATCTGATTTATGTCGGCGTAGCGCTGGCCTCTGCTGGTGTGGCGCTCTACACGCCGCTGATTGTGTCGGAGACCGGTAAGTCTTTTTCTGGCACCTGGGCGGCTTCTATTTTATTTGGCTTGAATTTGGGCCGCGTAATCGGCTCGTATTTGGGTAGCCGCTATCCCAAGCTGGCGAATCATCCATTTTCTGTCACAGGCAATATTTTGCTGGAAGGTTTTGCCTTGTATTGCATGGCGTATTTGCATCAGGCCTGGGCTTTGGCCTTGTTTGCGGTATTGGCAGGATTGGGAAGCGGTTTGTCTTTTCCCGGCCTGAAAAATTATTTATTGAAATTAAAAGAATTAGATCAATCTTCTTTATTCAGTCGCCTGGCCTTTGCGATACGCATGGGCTTGGTGCTGGGATATCTGATGGCGGGCTGGGTGCCGGTGCATAGCCTGAAAATAGTGTTCTTGATTGTATTGATCACGTTTATCGCTTACGCCGTTTTTATGTTGTATGCCATGCGCGCGATTGCCGGGCATGAGACGGACTACCTAGCTACCCTGGCAGTCAAACAAGCAGCATCGGCGGCGGCGAACAGTCAAGCAGAATCAGCGGCGTCACTTGCTCCTTCTAAAAAATTGCCGCGCCTGTTTATGGTGTCGAATGCGGTGTTCTGGTGCTTTGCGGTCCAGCCTATGATTGGCTTTAGTCTGCACATCCCCAAGTTTACGCCGGATATCCCCGTCTCTACCCCGTTCTGGTTGGCAGCGTTAGTCATTATCTTTTTCCAGATACCGGTGTCTAAGCGTGCGGTGCGGATACGCGACCATTTCCGCTTCTTACAGATTGGCTACAGCTGTCTGTTTGCGAGTTTTGCGTTGATGGTGGTCGCAGGAGGCCACAGCAGCGCGGTGATTGTCTCTGCGATTTTGCTCTCGTTTGGGCAAGTGTTTTATGGTCCGTCGTTTGACGTTCTTATTGCAAGACATTCAACAAGATCGTCGGAAGATACCGGCAAATTGATGTCGCAACAGATTTTTTATCAAAGCACAGGGACAATGATCGGCAGCCTCGCGGGCGGTGTGCTGTTTGATCTTGCCCAAACCATGCAGATGCCTATACTGAACTGGCTATTACTCGGCATAGGTAGTTTGGGAATGATAATCTTAAGCCGTAAAAAAATTCCTGATCTGTATCGTCGCTCTTAAAGCTGTGATTCTTAGAGCTGTGATTCTTAGAGCTGCGATTCTTAAAGCTGTGATTCTTAGAGCTGCCATCAGTCAATCAACAAACGCCCAGAAAAAAAACTAAGCTGCTCGCAGAAAACAAAAAGAACTTTTCTCTATTTGGATAGGTCAAACGGCATAATTTCAATATACTCCCCAATATTTTTAAAAAATAATGCCGATTGCCCAGCAATCTTCTGGACAACCTAAATATACCTACCTCCAGTATTTATTTCAACCGAATTACACATCGACTTAATACATCTGATTAAACCGCTAACCTGATCACTATGGCTAAGCCAGAGTAATTGAAAACAGATCAAATAGTTGCCCAAAAGCATTTTTACGCCTAGTATGAAGCAGCTATTCACTAGGCTCCCGTCCACATCAGCATATCAATACAGCATTATGAAAACAAAAAATCTCCTTCTCGGTACATTGTCCTTGCTCTTTTGCATCCATTCCTACGCAGAGACAGGCGTAACCAGCAAGGCAATTCTGGTCGGCCAATCCGCAGCTTTATCAGGACCAGCGCAACAGCTAGGGACAGAGATGCGCGACGGCGCGCTAGCCTACTTCGATCATGTCAACGCACAAGGCGGCGTTGCAGGCCGGCAGATCGTGTTAAAAACACTAGATGATGGTTATGAGGCCGACAGAGCAAGCGCAAACACAAAAGAGCTAATCGATAAACATGATGTTTTCTCCTTGTTTGGTTATGTAGGCACGCCGACTTCCAATGCAGCTTTGCCCTTAGTTGCCAAAGAAGGGATTCCTTTCTTTGCACCATTTACTGGTGCTGAGTCTTTGCGTGAGCCGTTTAATCGCAACGTCTTTAATATCCGCGCTAGCTATTTTGAAGAAACCGAAAAAATCGTCCAACATATAACGACATTGTCGATGAGCAGAATTGCTGTGTTTTATCAAAACGATGCTTACGGCAAAGCCGGCCTAGAGGGCGTTACAAAAGCATTAAATAAACGTCATATCGAGGTCATCGGCATTGCTACCGTTGAGAGAAATAGTGTTGATGTGGCGCCAGCGGTTGCCAAAATAAAACAAGTAAAACCTCAGGCAGTAATTATGATCTCTGCCTATAAATCCTGTGCCGCGTTCATCAAAGAAATGGTGAAAGATCCGGTTGGCGCGCCTATTTTCTGGAATATTTCCTTTGTCGGCAGTCAAGCCCTATCTAAAGAGTTGGGCAGCGAAGGACGCGGCGTTATGATCTCGCAAGTAGTTCCAGCGCCTTGGGAAGAAATCAATCCTTTGATTAAAGAGTATAAAACCCTGTACGCCAACAAGCCTGGCAGAGAGCCGGGTTACGTTAGCCTGGAAGGATTTATCGCGGCCAAAGTCTTTGTAGAGGGTTTAAAACGTGCTGGCAGCAGCCTGACTCGCGATAGCTTTATCAAAGCAATGGAATCGATGGGAGCTTATGATGCAGGCGGATTTTCAGTGAAATTCAGCCCGACTAACCATAACGCATCTCATTTTGTCGAATTAACCGTCATTGGAAAAGACGGAAAATTTATGAAGTAACTTTAGTTTTGAACTCTGTAGTAACTGGTAGCAGATTCCTGCTGCCATTATTTTTTTCTCGCTGATAGTGAACTAGCAAGCCAGCAGACTTGGCGGGACGGACATGTTTTCAAATCGACCGCCCCTAGACTTAAGTTATGGCATGCTAAAAATAGCGTCGCACCCTTCTCTGGTCTCCTCAATGCCATCAAGTTCATCGTTCATTTCCAGATCAAATAATTCTTCAATCGCATTCATATAGCTATTGACGCGAGTGGCACCGATGAGGCGATAAATATCACCTGCTTCGTTGCGAATGCCGATGATCATTTTTTCTTCTTTGACAATATCCACGCTGACTTGCGTCAGCAAAATATTACCGATGATTTGTTTATCAATTTTGGCAACAGCTTTGCCTGGGATTAATGCAGTTTTCAAGTTGGCTCCTGTGATCGTAAGCGAATGATAACGACTTTATCAGCGTTTATCTCTAAGAACATGTTAGCATTTGACTATGCATATAAATAACACAATATTTTTATCTCATGACCAATTTCTTTTTTACCCAGCCAATTCTTTATCTCACTCTGTTTTTTTGTGCATTTTTGATCATTTTAGTCTTTTTAAAAACATCGAAAAGCAAGCCTAAAAAACGGCGCTCCAATTACAAACAAGTACCGCTGATGACACCGAATGAAATCGAATTTTTTGGCCGGCTTTGTCGCTCCTTGCCAGGGGTGCATGTATTCCCTCAAGTCGCTATGGCGGCCTTAATTACGCCCGTCGACAGTTTTCAAGAAAATCGATACGCCTATTGGAAAATCAATGAAAAGCGCGTTGATTACGCGATTTATAGCCGCAACATGAATCTGATTTGCATCGTCGAACTAGATGACCGTATGCATAATCCAGAAAAAGACAGAGAGCGCGATCAACTGACAAAAAGTGCCAATGTCGCAACATTGCGCTGGCAGTCAAAAGCAAAACCGTCTGAACTGGAGATTTTTCAAACAGTTAACCAGTTACCGCATATGCTGAATAATCCAATTTTGCCTATGGCACGTAAACCGCGAACTCCCGCCAAGTCCCGCTATCCGTCATTGCATTCCAGACACAATTCACCGCAAACTGAAAATCTGGTAACGCAAGAGCTTCTTGCAAAATACCCAAACCAGTAAAGTCGAGCATGGGTGTGGCCACTGTTGCGATTGGTTTTCTTGTTTGAAGCGGCACATGTGACAT
>NZ_JBEONQ010000061.1:0-21486 GCF_040544445.1 Undibacterium sp. GrIS 1.8
CTGGACGCCCAAACTCCGTCCGTAGTCAGAAAGTTCCTGCATAAATGATCGGGGTTGGGGTACTTTTTACTTCAACTTTTAAGTGCACCAACGCCGCGCTGGTACGTCGATTGTGACGAACCCAGAATCCCGGGTTCTTGCAGTAGGTGAGGGTTTCGAGACCATGCTTACTGTCGCTACCGCTCATCAATATCAAATTAATGTCCGGAGTTATTTAAATGCGGGCAATCTCGCGAAAGCCGATATTCTCAAATCGGATTTTGATAAGGTCATTATTTATGCTGACCATGATAAATTCGATCCAATCAGAAATTATCGGCCTGGGACCCATTACGCACAGCAACTTGCGAGACGGTTAATGGAGATGGGGTTTAAAGTGGAGATCCGATTGCCTGATGTTGAAAAGACAGACTGGGCGGATGTATGGATGTCAGCGACCAATCAACTGGGGAATATCACTAACACGCTATTAACCCGGTGCATACAACAAAAGAGTGATCATCCGTTTTTGGTGATTGATCAAATGTTGAAAGAGAAAAAATGCTGTAATTTGCCGATGCTAAAACCCAAAAACCCTCCTAGTCATTAAGAGGGTTTTTTTTTGCTCTGCTGCGTTCAAGCAGGACAACATAGGGTAGTAAGCCTAGTACGACCAAAATAAAAAAGTACTGGCTCACTAAAAATGCCAAGGTGATGCCGATACCCACTAAAACTCCCGCTATAAAAAGTACGATAAGTTCAAATTCGCTGATGTGAGTTTGTTTCATATTATTCCTGTAGTCCTCCAAATCGTGTCGTCAAAAACTACACAAATAACTCTCACGTTCTCACTGTTTTAAAACGTCTCAACCCCCCCGACCATAGACAGATCAATGTCCCCAAAACTTGAACTGGCCGTTTTATTAGAGCCTAATGTTTTCACAAGCTCTGTTTTTACCGGCAATGGGACACTGGTTTGGTGAGTATTTAATGCAGAGACAGGCTTCACCATTTCCGCACCGTGTAAAGCCTGAGTCGCAAGCTGACAAAGTTTTCGTGTCCGTCGCATCTGATTTGGTTCTGACTGCAAAAACTCAACAAGAGCAGGGAAGTCATTGCCGTTAATCTTTACGCGTAGTGTGATTTCTTCATCTTCTATCATTGCAGACCTCACGCTGCTTTAAGACGTTTGTGCTGGTGTTCGCCAAAGAGTAAAAATCCATTTACATTGCAAAATGGAGAGTTGTCTAATTGGATGATTTCAACGTCTTGAAACGACTTAGCGATGCTGGGTGCAAAATAATGCGATCCACCACCTACCATCAGGATCGAACTAAGATCACCACCGTCACCAACCGATGAACGAATTTTCTTTGCGCAGTCGTCAGTGATGAAGGAAGAGTTGTCGAGATACGAACGTAGCTTGTCCGGTTGAATCATATTTTTAAAAAACCGCATCGGCTTTCCAGAAATTAATGCATCATCAATGCGTTCTATTTGATCAAATGGTTTTCCTTCGTCTTTACTGATGAGGTCCGCCATTGAATTCAAAATGGCGGATACTCCTGTAGGTGTCCCTGAACTTCTACTCTCAATCATTCGATAGCCATGGGACAACACCCAGTCCGTAGTCACATAGCCGCAGTCCACAATTAATCTATTTTCGTCCTGACTCAGGCCCTCTTCAATGGTTGATCCATAGTGCAGCAAAGCGCCCACTGGTTGGGGCAAGATGATGACTTTGTGAACAACCACTGATTTTCCTCGCACTTGGAACTCACCCACAAAATGTTTAAGCAAGTGATCCTTATACAATTTCATCGTATGTACCGGCAATCCAAGCACCAGCAAGTCAACTTCAGTTGCATCAACGTGCGCCAAAGCACCTAAAAACAAGGCTTTGTAATTAACGGAGGTAGGGAAGTCGTCAGTAAGCGTGCGACCATTGCCAGTCGTCCCTCCTACTGCAAATTTGACATCTGGCCCAACAGCAAACTCAACATCGTCCACCCGCACAATATAAGTACGGTTGGCGACCGCATTTGGTAAATGGCTTGAAAGGTTAGAAGTAACATGCCGCGGCGATAAGGAGGGGAAACTGTCATAGAACAATTTATTTTCTGGCCCAGGGAGTCTCGCCGCCACTTTGGTTTGACCGAAGCCAATATCACATGCAAAAACAGGGAAGTACATAAGAACTCCAAATTATTAAATAGACAAACTATGTACAAATTTAGCCATAGTTAAATCGACGGTGTTGTATGAAGTACAAACTAAGCCATTTAAATGTACAAATTATGTACAAGTGCAATGAAGTCAATTGACAGAGAAACAAACTAAGCCATTTAAATGTACAAATTATGTACAAGTGCAATGAAGTCAATTGACAGAGAAACAAACTAAGCCATTTAAATGTACAAATTATGTACAAGTGTTATTAAGTCAATTGACAGACAAACAAACTAAGCCATTTAAATGTACAAATTATGTACAAGTGTTATTAAGTCAATTGACAGACAAACAAACTAAGCCATTTAAATGTACAAATTTAGCCATAGTTCATCATCAATAGTGATTAGATCATTCGTTGGTCACTCGTTTTTACATGTTTCACTAGCAAAATTGGGCTCATTTCAGCTCAGTTAGCGGATTTCTAAGATGGGTTTTAACTGACTAAAAACGGTTAAGAGTGAGAGGTAGGATGTGAAAGAGGAGAGGCTTCAAAAAAGTAGGTTGTTATCATAGATTTCTGCAATAAAAGACATTAATATTCAACTTGCAGTACAGAATTTGATAAGAATCCCCGCTAGGTAACTAGCATCGTCGCATGGCTTAACGCCACAATCTGCCTCAAAACTTGATAGGTTTTTTGAAGGTTGCAGGTAATTCACCCCAAGATGGGACGTGATTACTGCAAGCAAACTTCAAAAAATCACTTCAACTACTGAGTGCCAGAACTTCAAAGCAGTAACTATTGTTGAATCTTTCTTTCCCTTTTAACTTGATTTCTTTTGTGTATTCACCTCCATTCGTGGACGTGAATTTTTTTAAAAGAATCAACAAGATAGAAGAGTAAAGACTGAGGACGACAGAACAGTGATAAACATTGGCCCCGTCGTTTGTTTTAGAGTCTTGCAAGGAATGAAGCCTACTCTAAAGACACAATCCCGACTACACAGACCAAAACAAATTAGGACGCCTGATTACCCTTCTCGGGGTGACATTGATCGGAAAAAGACTGCAATCGAGCACGTCTTATTAAGATCAATGAGGTATCCCACTCGCAGCAAGGGCGGCAAGCCTTAAAGCTGTTTGTGACATTCATTAACAAGGTGTTGCTACCTTTCCCCAAACAGCAAATGGATTATCGGATTTGCAAAGTTAGTGCAACCAAGCTTTTTTCAACCGTTTAAATGTTTTTGCACCATCATTTTTTTTGATTGAATGTCTCTCCTGGAGCTTTCGCAAAAATGGTGATTTGGCCGTAATGAATTTTTTGGGTTTGAAGCAGGTTTGATGAATTGCAAAGCAGTTCGGATGACGACGTGAGTCGAGTTCAAGGATGGTGCCAGCCAGAATTGAACTGCCAAGTTTATCGCTAAAGAGCCCTGGTCCTGCTGGAAGCCGCCCCGCAAGGCGTTAATTTGCAACGATTTTTAAACAACTCCAAAAAAGGGGAAATCATGGCCGTGACTTACGAACACGCGTATGACGTTGAGCGAGCAAAATTGCCGCAGGCGATCAAAAATGAGTTGAGCAAACTATTTACAAAGAGTATTCAGATACCGCACAGCAAGACTCGGCAGAGCAAAGCTGCTTTGGGTATAAAAACGCAGCGTCTCAGATGCCTTTGTATGGTTGCATCAGTCGAAGAAATTTATGCCATTGGTAAATTTGAGATTGCCAGCCTATCCAACCTCAAAGAGAAACACATTAATTTTCTTGTGACCCATTGGGTATCAAAAAAACAAACACGCGGTACGATAGAAAACAAGCTGACCTATTTATCAACATTAGCCACTTGGTTAAGAAAAGCAAACATCGTCAAAAATCCAGAGAGCTATCCTTCGCTGTGCGAACTACCAAAACGGTCAGGCATTGTGATGGAGGATAAATCATGGGAAAGCAATGGGGTCGATGCCCAAGAGTTAATCGGGAGAATCACAATGGACAACAAATACATTGGTATTCAACTCATGCTGCAAATCACCTTCGGTTTGAGAGCAGAAGAAAGCATGCTGATGCGACCTTTTGATACGGTCATGAGATTGCATGGCGAAACTTACTTGATGGTTGAAGATGGCACAAAAGGCGGGCGGCATCGTCGGGTTGAAATTGATGATGAATCGCAGTTAGAGATAATTGAGACTGCAAAGCAATATATCAACAATAAATCCAAAACGACGATCCCCAATGAATTCTCACTAAAGCAATGGAAGAGTAAGTATTACAACATTCTCAGAAAATATGGGCTGACAAAAAAAGGACTTGGCGTGACGCCACACGGCCTACGCGCCCAATATCTCAATAATCTGTACAAAAACTTAACTGGTAAGGACAGTGCGGTGCGTGGCGGCGATGTGCCACAAAAAGACATTTTAGAGAGTGCGCGCAAAATCATTGCCGAACATGCTGGGCATTCGCTGGCCAGCAAATCCAATGCTTATATTGGCTCCCATGCGGCAATCAAGTTGAAAACGTCAAAAGACATCACAAATGACCAGATTCTCAAAAGTATGGAGGAGGCTGAGGGCAATAAAATGAAAGCAGCACAGATGCTTGGATGTGCCCGTAGTTATCTTTATAAAAGATTGAAAGAAATGGAGTTAGTGCATGAATAGTTTCAAACGAATTGTGATCACGACAGGTCTCCTCTGGGTCTTGTTGTTTCTCTTTATTTTTATCGGATTTGTCATTATGACGAGCGCCCCATGGTTGCAAGTCAAACTGCCACTAATAACAATGGGACTGGGTGGTGTCGGTGTTTCATTACATTTATTGTCACAACACTATCCGAGATAGTTATGCACAAAATCTGTGGATAAGTTTTTGGATAACAATAGACGGTTCGCTCAAAACCTGCAGCAGTAGTAATTAAAGTCGTCATTGCTTCAAATTTGAGCAAGTTGACGTTATTGAACATGGGGCAAAATAGGTGGTGATAGTAGAAGGTTGTTTTAATACTGGAATTTAACAAGAGTGTTCTTCACGCGTGCGCGCATTTTTTTTTGCGTCCAAAATTTTTAACTAGCTCTTTTCCGCAATTACGGAAAACAAAAAAAACGAATATCTGCAAAGTCCCAAAACACTGGCGATTAACTTTTTAGATGTATCGCATATTTGTTAAATGTACGGATACTTCGTTTAACTTTTCCGTGCGTGCGGAAAAGTTAAATTCCTGATTACTTCATTTAACGTTTCAGCGTCAGGAAAAACAAAGTACCAAAATGGCCACATACATAATTACAAGCTGTGACAGAAATAACGGTTTGGGTCTATAAATCATGCGTCTTTTGCGCAAGTCAAAATGACATTTTGATAGACCATAAGGCCATGAGCAAAAATGATCTCCTCCTAACACCTATCGAAAAAGGATCTTTCGAGTCCTTTGCTAAAGGCTTGGTACCTCTATTGCCGTTGATTGAGGATCCATCAGTCTCGGAAATTATGGTCAATAACCATAAGTCTATTTGGATAGAAAAAAATGGACGCATGGAAAAGACCGACATTGAGATGGTTCCTTCAATGATCCGAATGGGGATTCAGTTTTTATCTTCAGCGGTCGGCAATAAAGATGCCATTGCGGGAACTAGTACGGGAATTGTGAATGCGGCTTACAGCGGTATGCGAATTGCGGCGGTGATGCAACCTACGGCGATTGACGGTGACGCAATCTGTATTCGTAAGCATAGCAAAACAAATCGTACGCCAGCGCAGTACATAGCAAATGGCTCTTTCGATATTGAGATGATTGCTCAAGATAAGCGTTATGTTCATGAGCAGATTAAGCCTAGGGAAAATCTGCAGAATGAAGAATTAGTGAATTTCATTGATTAAGAATTCAGAAATAGAAAAATTTCCTTGTTTCTGGAAGGGTGTACGAAATTTTGTGTAAACGGACATTTTGCAGGAAACTGCCCCCATTGATAGGAGCAATGATGACCGTGGAGAAGAACCCCCCTTCAGCCGAATTACTTGATGCCCTGCTGGCCGACTACCCAATTTGCACACCGACTTGCCCGGCAAATTACACCACCAATGGGCAATGTCCTCCTGGTCAAATAGGACAAACCTCCACGACGACGACGTATACAGTGATCAATGGAACCTGCACTCCATCACAAAACACGGACTGGAGCGGCTGCACCACCCCATGTAACACGACAACGAGCAATGAAGTTGCCGCGTGTGACCCGGGCAAGTCGGGCTACAAAACCCGGATCGTCAGCACGAACAGTTGCACGGGCAGCACCTACGGCGCATGGGACACCAGTGGTTGCATAAACAATGCGCCGGCCAAGTGCGCCAATGGCGCATCAGACTACCCAACCTGTACACCCACCTGCCCAAGTGCCGTTGAAAGTCTAGGCACTTGCCCAAGTGGACTAGTGGGACAAACCATTGTCACCACCAGTTTTAATGTCGTGAATGGGGTGTGCGTGCCGACGACCACGACCGACAAGCAGTTTTGTACACAGCCGTGTACCACAACAACTGGCGTTGAGTCACAGGCATGTGATAATGGCTATACAGGCAATCAGTCTAGAATTGCTACTTCCACTTGCCCTTCTGGCGTAATGTCTTACTCAGGTTGGGATACTAGTGGTTGCGTCGCCGTAGCGTGTCCTGCTAGCACTTCAACTACGGGCGTGTGTCCAGCGGGTTTTACTGGCCAGACGGTGACAACGACCAATTATGTGGGTGTTTCGTGTACAGCAGTTTCATCAACTGATTCTAGCGGATGCACTCCACTTCCGCCTTCTTGCACTTCTTCTACATCAACCGAGACAGCGGTTTGTCCGGCTGGTCAATCGGGCAACATGAATAGACAAGTCACGACGAACTCATGCAATGGAACATCCTATTCACCTTGGGACAAAAGTAATTGTACAACTAATGCACCCACATGCGCCCCACCACGTTTCATGCAATATGGTCCCCTACCTAGTGAGGGGTTAATTTGTGTAAGGTCTTGGTCAACTTTGCCCACGTATAATCCGTTGCAATTTTATCCTGATTCTGATTATCACTTTTTATTATGGTTTGATCTAAATCGTTCTCCAAGTTCCAGTGATTTAATTGCGCTTGACCAATCTTTACCGTTGTTTCCGAATAAACCTATCGGTATTTTCTTCATTGACGGTGGTTCATGTAACGCTGATACCTTACACCTAAAAAAAGGGGAGCAGGCACCGCAAAGTGAATTCATTGCGCCGGCAGATGGATGGTATGCTCATGCTCATAGCCAAGGTTGTAATTAAATAGCGCCAAAGTTTTTTAAAAATCCCTCCGCAGTTATTTAACGGAGGGATTTTCATTTACTAGTGTCACATTTTTGTATTTAACAAAAAAACCGAGCTATGCTCGGCTTTAGGTTTAACGATGTAATTAAAAGCTGGGGATTAAACCCGGTGCAGTCGTAAAGCTCCAGAAACATCCAAGATTTTTGCCGAATACAATCTTTCCTCCCGCACATCCAAAATCTTGGCCGTTAATTGATCCATGTAGCGCCATGTTATATGTAGTCGATGGTTTCAATTGAGATTTGGCAGTCAACCACGCTTCGTTACTTGGAATCAATTTCTTCGGATCGTTGGTGGCTGTATAAACATAAGCGCTCAAAGGAACCGAACTACCAACCTCAGTCATCGTAAAATCTTTTAATACCAATAATTGGTTAGCGGCGATCGCAAAAGAAACTGGATATCCAACAATTCCATACATTATCCCGCTTGAAATATCAGGGAAAGGATTAGGGTTCTCATTACCCATAGTTAAATTGATGTTAGTTTGCTTATCCATCGGGTACATCATTACGAAATCCGAAGCATTAGTTTGACCATTTGCTGTTTTCTGGCCGACATTCAAATAAACTTCTGCTACTGGACTATCACAAACTCCGTCGCAAAAGCCCGTCATCCCTTGATCAGTCCAACTTTGATTGATCAACGTATCACGATGGTAAATTGAATTGATCAGAACTTGTATCGCACCTGCCATTGTATTAGCAGAAGAACCGCCGGCACTCACAAAATAATTAGTCGCATAGCCAGCAAAGTTTGCCCTGTCAGTATCGGACACACCCGTAAATCCCGGTTTGCCTGGATCTTCCGAGTGCTGAAAAACGTGGTTTAAAACCAAATAATTTGCATGATTTTTGCTGGCCAACGTCAATGGTGCTGAATACGCCAATAAGCCTAAGCCCAATGATTGTCGAAAATTATTCAAATAATTAAACGCTGCTAATTCTTGTGAGCCGGCTGCCAATGGCGGTGCTGACACAGTCAATTGCAACTGCGCCGCTGTAACAGGCGCAGTGCAAGTCGGATAATCCGTACCGCCATTGCTGCAAGTCGAAACCACAGGTGTGGTCGGGGTAGAAGAACCCGAGCCGCCACCACCGCAAGCGGATAAACCAGCAACCGTCGCCAAGACCGACAAAGAGAGCAGGGAGCGCGTCGCTGCAGAGGGAGAAAAGCGAGAAGATGATTGAGTCATGATAAAACCTTTTTAGTAAGTGAATCTGAGCACTATCCTCAGACTGTCTTGATCGCCCCAGTGGCGACGACATAACTTCATGGTACGCATAAATAAAATAAGTCAAATCGCCAAAAAATTCGTTCGCTACAGAAAATAACCGCCAAAAAAGCGACACAAATCAGCGTAAAAAAAGCGAAAAAAAAAGCACGACAGAGCCGTGCTGAAAGTACAAAAGGAAAGTCACAAACAAAAGAAACCACATTGAAAACAACCAACGCTCCAACACACACACAACAACACACACAACAACACACACAACAACACACACAACAACACAAGAAATCACGTAAAAAAATCATCAAAGCAAAAAAGTCAAACTACCGTAAAAAAGGCGTTGAGCTGATCATCAAGCGGCCAAGGGGGAGCGACGTTTGCAAGCCTCACAATGGTAGTCATGAGAAAACTCTTTCTTCTCGTCTGTGTTCGACAACAGATAATTACCCTTACATTTCCGGCATGCTGCGATATACATCATCCCTGACCCTGACTGTACGCCATTAACCAAGACACCCATACGATCAATGGGCAAAGGATCTGCGCCTGCCAACATGGTGTACCAGCTATAGCTTGCAATAATACTATGAATATGCGGTAAACCGGCATCATAGGCGAGTCGATATAACAATAAATAAAAAGAACTATGCGCGCGCCGGCGTTCAGTTAAAAAATACCAGCCAGTGGCACTGGGTAATTTACCGCAAGAGGAACTGGTACCTAAAATGCGATGATACATTTCCCGCATTTTAGCGTTATGCAAATTCGGGATGAGGGTGGTAATGATGGTCGAGCGCATTTTAAACCGTACCAGATGTTCGGCCAGAGGATAAACGGTTTCGGAACGATAAGTGGTGCCAAGCGCGGACAGTTTGGGCAATTGATCGAGCGCCAATGGCGAGGAGCGGATCAGATAATGGATCCAATCGATTTCGGATACGGACTCATCGTCAGAATTAGCGCCTAATTTTGCCCGAGACCTTGGTCCCGAGCCGGATTCTGCCGTGGTTTTGCTTTGTAACTTACCATCCGTATTGGACTCCAAATCAGTATTGGTACTACTACGAACCAGACTCAGACTCGGCGGCAGTGCTGGCAAAGAAAGGGTTGAAAACCGCCACTGGAACAGGGGTAATTTAAAGCGCATTGCATTATTTTTTTGTTCGACCGTGACTTCGCGCAAGAGCGAGATCACCTCGGAACTGACACCCAATTCGAGGACGGCGAGGGGAGAATTCTTGGCCACATGAATGAGATGATTCAGATAAAACTTATTTTGGTATTTGATTTCGGTACCTAACTGCTGATTCTGGGAGGAGGGTGCCAAGCTAAACGAGTTCGTCAGTTTCGTGATGTCCCCGAAGAAGAGTTCGTTCCATTCGGTTATTTTAGTCAGAAAGGGAGTAATACAAAGGCGAACATAATCAGAAAAAACCGAGTTCTCAGCATGTAGGGCGGTTGATTAACTCTTAGTGTCGGAACGGAGTAGTGTGCATAGTTGTTGATTAAATCAATGTGCGTTAATTGCGTTATTGGTTTATTTGCGCGATTTCTCTTTTTATTTACCAACATTTGGATGATTTTGTTTGCTACTGGGAGAAGGTGATTTAACCAATTACCTTAAAAACACTTAGTTACGGAACTTAGATGAAAAACACCATTTCTTCTTTCTGTTACCTTGCTCTGTACAAACTAATATAAATTAAAATCAGGTTATGAAAAAAAACCAGTACGAGCGAATTGCGTATTCAGTCCGGCGCTTAAATACCGCCGTTGACAGGATAATTGTGGCAAAAACCCCAGAGGAAAAGAGGCGCGCGCAAGCATGGGCTAGGGCATGGGGTGTCCGGGGGCAATTTGCTTTGCGCGTCAGTAAAAGTAATTCTGCAGAAGAGCTAAATTAAATGTTGGCTAGTGGTAACGTCTTTAACCGGGCACGGATGATTTTTTGAATGTTTGATGGCGTGTTTAGCGCCTTCATTCGGTCGGGCCATGAGTCCTGTGCCATTTCCACCGCATCTTTGACCGCTCTGATAGCAATCCTTTCAGATATGTTGGCTTCTTTGGCAATTTGCTTATACGTATCGATCGTCTGCTGTCTCTGTAATTTGTCGATAGCCACATTGGTAGCAAATCCTTCGAAATTGGGTAATCCAACTACGCACACGATATCGTATGCCGGTGACAGCTGCGGAATGATTCCGTTGTCATAGATAAGGGAAAAATTCTTTAGATGCGCGTCACAGTTACCGATCAATGTATTAACTACTTGTCGGATAAAGAACTGCCGCACGTCCTCAATCCCGTTCGCACTAATGCGATCGAGAACACGCAAGAAAGAAATGTATTTACTCTCGCTGGCATACTTCTCGTTTGGCATCAAAGACAGCATTTGACAACCATCTTCAATATGAACAGGACCACCCGGCCGACGATCAAAGCGATCAACCGCAAGAAAGTGGGTGTTCTCACCGAGTTGCGTTACTAGTTCAGGAAGGCGCGTGATGGTTTTCATCTGTTGGGGCTTACACGTTGCGATACGCACCCCTGCAGATGCTGCCAACATCATCGCTGAATATTCGTTAAAGACCATTGAATCGTCGTTTGGTGCTGGCAATTTTGCAATAATGTCAGATAACTTTCCATGGAAAGGCAGCGTGTAAGTGCGGCCTTCTTTAGCACTTGATAGAGCAATTTTGTTTTGAAAACCCGATACTGAAGCAGCACCTTCCGTTGCTGCCTCAGGCACGCATATTTCAAGATTATCTGATCCCCCAGTAACTCCGATAGCACGCGCCGAAGCGGTCAAGTTATCAATATTGGCGGGAACGATTTTTACCGCGCCGGGGAGATCTTCGCCGGCCGCAGCCAAGACTCCAAAGTCATCACAGTCTCGCTTATCTTTACGCGTTGCTTCCAAGCGCTCACGTAACGGACCTTCAGGTAGTAGGCCGGCAAAGAAGGGGGGCAATTCACCGCGCTCCCGATACATTGCCCGATGAAAGGAGTTTTGGAGGATTTCTTGATTAATTTTCTCTTCGTTCGGTATGGTTAAAGAGAGTGAGAGAGTAGGGCGTTCTTTGTCGATCAAGTAGCGTTCCGTTGGAACGAAACGTGTCACACGGCCAGCTTCACAAAGCCATCCAACCAATTCACCATAAATCCATACTTCGAGGTACCGCGGTGACAGTAGTTCGCTCATGATGAATTTACTCCGAATAATCGATCTATTGAGGAGGGTGCATCGTCAACCCCAATGGGTTTTCCAGAAATGAGCCGTTCCACTTCTGGCAGTAAATGTTTGGGTACCAAGACCCACTTAGCGTCTAATGCCGAAGCCAAATCATCCAAGGTGCTTGAACGCACATCTGGCTCGTTTTTAAACATTCTGTAGAGGTTTGACACCTCGATTCCGATAATCCGACTAACGTCGACAACGCTTTTTCTCAGTCGATGCCGCTGACTATTCACTTGTTTGATGAAATCCACGATATCTCCAACCACCGTTAGTGTAACTAACTACACTTTTACATTATCTAAGTGTAGAGAACGATATTTTAATTGATGAATATATCATATACTATGTGTTAATAGTGTCAAACATCACATTTTTATAGAATAAAAATGTTACATTTGATATAAACAGTGTACTCCTATTTAAAAAAAGAAATTTTCATCCTGAATTCCTCCGAGATACGCCGTCCTTCAGGGCGGTGAGGGATAGGAGAGCAGTCGAAGACTGCTTGCCTTTGGTTGTATAACCATAGCCATCATTACGTTGAACATATGTCCGCGCATTCCCCTTCCTAGTCTGTCCGTTTGCGCAGCGAACATATAGGCGGAGCCGTGCAGTCAGGAGGGGGTCAAGCGGAGGTTTTTGTTTTTGCTGCTGCTTTTCTTGCGTGTTCTTCGGTGCCTTGCGCATCGACATAGGCGCGCACTGTTTCCAGCGTCGCGCCGCCAACACTGCCAACAAAGTACGCCCGATGCCAGAACAACGGCTTACTGTAGAACGGCGCAAGGTGCGCTTCAAACCGGCTTCTGGCGCGTCGTGCGCTGGCAGTTTTAAGATTGTTAATGAGCACCGAAATGTTGAGCGCCGGATGGATGTCAACGAGCAAGTGGACATGATCAGGCTCACCACCAAACTCCACCAGCGAACATCGCCAAGCCGTTAGGCAATCAGCGAACGCCTCTTTAAGATACGCTAGCAGATCAGGTGTAAGTATTTTACGGCGATATTTCGTCACAAAAACAATATGCAGCTTAATGTTAAAAACCGCGTGAGAGCTTGATTGATTGGTATTTTCCATACTTGTGCCTTAATGTATTCGTTCTAGTATAGCAGGTATGCAAATCGGCAATTGCTTCCGCTGTTATCCCACTCCTGCACAAGCACAGACCTTGTTGCAATGGATCGGCTGTCAGCGTGATATCTACAACGCGAAGGTGCGTGAGGATCAGTACTTCCGTACCTTTGCGCGCAAGTCTTTGCAGCATACCGGCCAGTGTGCGCCGATCGATCAGCAGTACAGCCATTTCAAAACCGACTTAACGCCATGGCTCTCGAACGTGCCTGGTAGTTTGCTGCGTAATGGTGTGGTGCGTTGAAAGGCGCTTACAGCCGCTTCTTCTCCAAGCTTGGAGGACGCCCGACAATCCATAAACGACACGGTAAGCAATCAGCGTGGCTGATGGCAGACTTGTTTGAGTTCACGCCAATTGTTGATGCGCAGACAGGGGAAATTACCGCGCACCAGCTCGCCATCGGCACCAAGAAATACCCTGTTGGCACACTGCAATTCAAAGCGCACAAACAATACAAGATTCCAGCGTCCATCCATATCAGCCTCCATTGCAGCCAATGGCATGTCTCATTTAACGACGACGACGGTACCATCGAGCCAAACGAGAAAGACACGGCGGCATGGCTGATGCAGCACACCGAAGCCGAGCTACGGGAAATGACGGTCGGTTTGGATCGTGGTGTCCATCTGCCTCTCGCAGGAAGTGATGGCCAGCAGTTCGGTTTCACCGAAGAGCAAGAAAAACGACTTAAAAAACAAGACAAGCACAAAAAGCGCTGGCAGCGCCGACTTGCCAAGAGGGACAACGGATCAGCACGATGGGTCAAGGCCAAGCGCAAAGTAGCACGCTACCAGCGCTATGGCGCTGATATGCGTCGTGATGTCGCCCACAAGACAAGCCATGCGTTAGCGACCGATCCGCGTTACAAGCTCTATGTGTTCGAGGCGCTAAAAGTCAAGAACATGACCAAGAAAGCCAAACCAAAACAAGACGAGCAAGCCCGATGGATCAAGAACGGCGCAGCCGCCAAGTCTGGGCTCAACAAATCGATCCTGGCTTCGACGTGGGGATCAACAAAAGTCTTTTTGCAGTACAAAGCGCGCTCTCGTGGCAAGCTGGTATTAGAAGTACCGCCGTTCTATTCTTCGCAGGAATGTGCCGCTTGCGGCCACATTCACCAGGACAACCGGGTCTCACAATCCGAATTCGTCTGCTTACGCTGCGGGAACACTGATCATGCAGACCTCAACGCAGGCAAGGTCATTGCTCTGCGTGGGGTCAGGCAACTGCTCGCTGGTCAGTGTGCTAAAAGAGAAAAGAAACGGACGGGAATAGTAAAAAGTAAGGTAGGGGCGGGATGCTCCGAACCGGCCGGAGAAATTCAGCCATCGCTCGATGAGATCGTGGTAAGTCTTGAGGATGGCAACATCCCTGCGCTCTGGTCGTTGACCCGAGAAACCCCAGCTACAAGGCTTTTTACCGTTTAGCTGTGGGAGTATTCATTGCAATATGATACACACTTTTAACCAAAATGTGCATCATTGAAATTTCAAAGTCTATTTTTTTAAGATAGCATTCATTGCTTTAGCCCATATAAAACGATTTACGAATGACTGGTTTCATTCTATTCTGCGCAGTCGCCAAAACGCCTTGCGTTACAGCTGCAGCATCGATACCAGCCATACCTTAGTGTCGAAATAAATAACACTTCTCCTTCGCCGGTCAAATATGTTCTTGAAACTAATATGTCAAATGATTCAAGACTGATCGAAAACACCTGGTAAATAGCGAGCACCATAGGCAATTCGTTCTATCCGCACCACGTCGTCCAGAATACGAAATAGAATCACATAGTTTCCAACGGTAGCCATGCGAGCATCTTTCCCAATGTCTGGACGAAGTTGATAAATCAGCGGAGTGAGCTCGATATAAGCAAATTTTTTGCGTATGTCCTGAATGAATGTTACCGCACGACTCGGATTGTCTTGGGCGATAAAGTCGGCGATCGTATCGAGATCATCTTAAACGTAACGCGACAGTTCTAACCGCATCACTTGGTATCGCCTGCCGCGTTGGCGATCGCTTGGTACTTACGCTCAAGGCGAGTCAACACTTCATCGGCGGAAAAACTAGGTGTTTTGTCGGCTAGCGCTTCCTGCCACACACCTCGCAGTTCAGTGATACCTTGCATGCGCAGGCTGCGCTTGTATGTCCAGTCACGTAACGCGTCACGTATAACTTCGCTGCTTGAGGCGTATTCACCTGTCGCTACAGCTGCGCGGACGATATGAACCATTTCTGGTGGCAGGGCAATACTGATTTTTTCTGCGGTCGTCATTGATTTGCCTTTTGGTAAATAGTATGAAAAATTCCTACCATCATAGCAAATCTGTGGTGAGAAGCAACCAAAAATAATTGACTGAAGTTTAATGTTCGGTATTTTGCTGATTTTCAAACCATGGCCAGAATTGACTTGGAATTTACGTTAATTTTGTCCAGTACGCGTAACCGCGAATATGGTTGACCGTCAAATAGCGTCATGCTTTTGCCATGTGTTAGCACGCGAGTTTTCCGGATATATCGTTCAAGAGGGGCGTCGTGTCTGAATTGTTAAATATTTCCATAGTTCTGAATTTTACAAAAAGTGGAAAATTTCCCGCGCTGATTGACACTCCAATCGAACTGAAACGCCTCACCGGGTGCAAACTTCAGCGGAATATAGGTATGCTTACCGGACTCTTTTAATCGTTCCAATTCCTCTTGCCGCCAACGTCGCGCGAAGCAAGCCACACGATCATAGGAGCCGTCATAGCCTAAGGCACATAAGTCAGCATGGATTTGTTTTAATGAACGCCGTTGCTTGCGAGACTTCTTAGTTTCATCAAACAGCCATTGCCGGAGCTTGTCGGCAAAGCTATCGAGTTTGTTTGGCGAAACACGTTGTGGATACACTGGATCAATAATTTTGTCATTCTTGACATAATTACGAACTGTGTTTCGGTATAGTCCAGTACGTCTGGCAATCTCCCGCAAGGAGAGTTGGTCACGGAAATGCCAGCGACGGATCTTACTTAAAATTATCACGTTTATCACTCAATTCTCCTGCTTAAAAAATAAGCAGGATAGCGTTTACACGTGGATCAATTTTCGATGCAAATTAGGCTTCTAGGTGGGTCAGTTTTAGATGCAAATCAACACCTTGATTGCATGCATTAACTACCTCCAAGTAGTCCAAGTTTTTATCCGCACCCCCTGATGGTCAATGCTGAGTGCTCGCCGACAATCGATATCGGCTGAGTGTTTGTTACAGCCCCATAAAAACGGTTCACTTCATTGGTCAAGTTATGAGTCGTCACTTACCAAATTCTGTTGAGCTGCTCCGTTGGCTTCAGCGTTTTTGAGATCTCTGAACTTAACCCCCATTGTCAGGTTCCCCTTGGTTAGCTTCTTAATAGTCACGTCCTGAGCTTTATCATTCGCCAAGCGTAGGTTTCGATCGGTGCCAAGCAAAGCTTCTTTGGTTTTTTGCAGGTGATCAATCGATTTATCGATTTCATCAATCGCCAATTTGAACTTTCCAGCTGCCAGCTCGTAATTCCGATTAAATGCTGTCTTGAACGTATCTAGATCGTTTTCAAAATTCGTGATATCGATATTTTGAGACCTAACCAAGGCGAGCTCGTTCCTGTATGACAGAGAATTCATCGCTGCATTGCGCAGTAATGTGATGATCGGTATGAAGAACTGGGGCCGTACAACATACATTTTCGGGTACCGATGGAACACGTCAACAATACCTGTGTTGTAGAGCTCACTGTCAGGTTCTAACAAAGTGACCAGTACCGCATATTCACAGCCTTTTTCAATGCGATCTTTATCAAGCTCTTTAAAGAAATCTTCGTTCGATTTTTTTGTTGCGGTCTGATCGGCTTCATTTTTCATCTCAAACATAATCGACACGATTTCGGTGCCAGATTCATCTGAGTCTTTAAAAATATAATCTCCCTTGCTGCCAGATCGTGCGTCATTGTCCTTTTCGAAGTAGGCTCGTGGAAACGCAGTTGAGCGAATACGGTTGAATTCAGTCTCGCAATGCTGTTCCAGGGTCTCACCGACCATCTTTGTCGACAAACGGGCTTTCATGTCCCGTAGGCGCTCAATGGCATCGTCACGATCTTTGATCTGGGTCTCGTATTTGTCTTTAAGCGCCTTTTCAGCGATCTGTTTTTCAAGCGCTGCCCGTTCCAGATTACCTTTGAGTTCATCGCGTTGCCGCTCGATTGCAATAACCGCCTCGGTGATCGCGAGTTTCTGGGTAATCTCGATATTATTAATCTGAGCCTTGAGAGTTTGGATGTCAGCGTCCTTCGCCGATGCCGCCTTCTGGAGTTCGTGCACAAGCTTAGCCTCTGCCTGCTCAGATAGGGTTTGTGCGTGGCCATTCGCTCGCTCGAGCGCATTGGCCAAGGAGTCACGTTCTCTTTCAAGAGCACCTAATGCTTCGCTCACGGCAAGTTTGCGTTCTGTCTCGCCGGCAGCTAATCGTGCCTCAAGTTTTTGAATCTCGGCATCTTTTGTCGCAGATACAGTTTGCGCTTGGCTTGCTATCTTGGCTTCAGCAAGTGCAATGGCATTTTGTTTTTCTCTTTCGGCTAACTCAAGGCGATCATGCAGTTGCTGGTCGAATTCGGCATCATGAACCTGTTTAAGGATATCGGCATAGCCGGTTTCATCGATTTTAAAGGCCGTACCGCAGTGAGGACATTTGATGTCATTCATTTATTATTGATTCCTGATGGCTTTATCTTGGTTAAAGCATATCTCATAAGTATCTCCAAAACAAATTGAACGAAACAATAAAAGAGGACCGCATCAAACGTCTCATGTCGTTCGCGCTATTCTCTTAACGGTTTAGTCCGATACAGATCATACTGAATCTCAATTTTTGTACCCAACATAATGAATACATACCAACGCCTCGCAGCAATAAGTGTTGTGTCCGATTAGCAAAGCCAACTCGAATTTTTATCGGACGGTTGTGCCACCTGTTGACGCGCACCCCCGAAGGGACAATATTGAGTACCCGCCAACAGTCAACCGCATCAAAGGGCGATTGATTTGTATATATATTTGCTTAAGTTGCCGCAAGGCGTTATCCGCTAAAAATATAAGTAGGCTAAGCTCCCCTCCTGAATACAGTACCAAGGAGCATTTAACAAAGGCTTGTTCGAAACTGCTGCCCGAAATAAATTTTTAATTTACGCTTACCCTTTGGCAACTTATCTTTGATTTCTTTGCTATGCTCAACGACGCTTTAATTATGATTTTTATCTTTCAGCATTTTCCCAAAGGGACATCAATTGTTTGACGATAATCTACGAACTCGTAGCTTTGCCCAGGAATCTATACACCAAGCTCCAATTTCGCTATTTGCCACGGAAGATCAGGTCGCCAATCTGGAACTAAGATTCCTATCGGAGAATGTCGAAGAGCGAATCTTGGTTTCAGTCGAATTAGCTTGGCATCTACGTCAACGCGCACCTACCCGCTCATTGGCACTTGTAGAGCAAGTCCACGATACGTTATCGTCAATAAATATCAGCCCAAAATTAAGTCAACAAATATCAGGCCGAATATTTTTAATACGCGGTGAAATCTTTTGGCTAAATGGTGAAATTGAAGAGAGCGAGAGACTGGCTAATCTGGCTCTGCAGTCGTTTGTCGATTTGGGCGATGCCGCTGGTGAATCTGATGCCTTTCACTTATTGGCATGGATTTCTGAGGATTTAGGCAATTTCCCACAACGTGACCGCCAAATACAAAGCATGGAGAGTGCAGCGTCCTTGTGTGATGTTACCCGGGTCGAAGTGGGTCAAGCTTGGAGAGCTAGTTTTGATGCACTTACTGACGTTGACGCCAGCATCATGAAATGGAAGGCCTATTTCCAACCTGATACAGAAAAAAAAGATTCAACTTCCAAATCTTCCATTGACCAATTTTTGGGTATGGTAGCCTCATTTAAATGCGATTTTGTTCAGAGCATCAAATATTGTGTGGATGCTTACCACGATGCTCTAGATACGGGCCAAATTCGTAAAGCTATTTTCGTTGCAGGTAGCATCAGTGATTCATATGTCAATCTCAACGATTACAGCGCATCTCTAGAATGGCTGCAACGATGTATGGATCTATCTCGGGATAAAGGCTGGCCTATTTGCTTAGGAAGAAGTTTATTTCTGGTCGCAGCATCTATGCGCAGACTCCGCCGTTATGACCATGCTTATACTTTGCTTCAAGAATCTCTCAGCCTGATGTCGCGAATGCCCCATTCACGGCAATATGCGATTGCCTTGCGCTATCTGGGGGATATTGAATTAGATCGCCAGCAGTTTTCAAATGCACTACCTATTTTTGAGCAACTTGAACAACGCGCAATCGCTCTCAACGCTGCGGACTTGCATTGCGTTTCCAAACGAGGTCAAGCGCAAGCGTTGCTTCATCTAAACCGCCCAAGCGACGCGGTAATCGCTGCGAATGCTGCACTAAAGATCGCTAAGTCAAATGCCATGTATCAGATAGCAGCACTACGTATACTGGCAAACCTGTATCAAAAATTTCCCGCAGAACTATTTCAGGAAAGTGAACCTCATAAAACACCGCTCGACTTTTTGAAACGGGCGCTGTCGCTAGCCGAATCCATACAAAACTATTTTGTCCCAAGCGATCTGCTGGATTCAATTGCTTCTGAATATGCAAACATTGGTGATTATGCTGAGGCATATCGAATCAGTAAAAGTGCGAGTATTAACCGAGACAAAATCTATTCAAGCGAAGTGACCAATCGGGCCAGTGCCATGGAAATTAGTCACCAAACGGAGAAAATACGTGTGGAGGCGGAGTTTCAGAGTCAGCTTGCTAAAGCGGAAGCAGAGAAGATAAACGTATTATTAATTGCAAACGCTACGCTGGAGCATTTAGCCAAAATTGGCAGAGAAATCATTGGGAATCTGAATGCAGATGCGGTGTTCTCTTGTCTCGATTTGCATCTGAGAAATCTCATTGATTCAACCAACCTGCATGTCTACCAGTTAAAAGAGAGCGGCAATGTTTTGAGATTGGCATTTGGTCAGGACAGCCAGAATAAGCCATTAGTTGCTGAAATTCTGTTGAATGACCAAACGAATCCGATTGCACTTTATGCTCAGGCTCGGCAAGTACATTTCGACGTACGAGACCCGGCAGAGACTCATACGATAAATAACCGCTTAGATCGCACTCAATTGATGTCCGCACTTCAAATCAATGAGCGACTATTAGGGGTAATGGTTATTCAAACGACTGGTAGACATGTCTTTGGTGAACGCGAGTGCGCTATCGTTGAAACGCTCTGCGCTTATGGCTCTATTGCAATGGCAAACGTGGAAGTTCAAGAGAAGCTACTTGAGAAAAATCAATTATTGGAACAACTTGCGGTTAAAGACAGGCTCACAGGCCTTTTCAATCGACTAAAACTTGACCAAGTACTTGAAGATGAATTGGTAAGAAGCCGGCGATATTCGAGCATTTTCTCTCTCGTTCTTTTAGACGTCGATCACTTTAAAAGCGTGAATGATAACTTTGGACATCCGGTTGGCGACCAGGTCTTGAAAGAGATGGCGAATATTTTGGAACAAAACACTCGTGATGTCGATATTGTCGGTCGTTGGGGCGGTGAGGAATTTATGATTATTTGTCCCGACACGGATATTGAAGGGGCATATAAATTGGCGGAAAAACTGCGTCTGGAAATCGCGTCACACCTTTTTCCAGTTGTTGGACATAAAACGGCCAGTTTTGGTGTCGCTGGCTCCAACAAAAACGATACTCCTCAAAGTTTGCTTACCAGAGTTGATGAGGCGCTTTATCGGAGTAAGAAAATGGGACGAAATCGTGTCGAGCAATTCGGCTAATCTTTTTAGATGTCAATCAGCATCGCAAATTTTTCAGTTTTTGCTAAATTCAGCATACTGGAAAAAGTTCGCAATCCCGACACGACGCGTACCCGCACCGACCCAAATGAGAGATGTAAGCGCTGACAAGTGTTGACATCCTCCCCGCCCTAAAGGACGGGGATTCCTACGGCGCTACGCGATGATTTGCGAGTGGCTTCGGCGGGTTCCTGCTTCACTGAGCGGTCTGACTGTACCGACTCTCCACAGGCTAACAAGCGGTATCCCCGCTCTAAAATATTGACCGCGCCAACGACATCGGCGTGATTTTCGTAGCCACAATCGACACACAAGAATTTTGCTTGTGTTTGCCGATTGTCTTTCGACACATGGCCGCAAGCCGGACACGTCTGGCTGGTGTGGGGGTCGATTTGTTTTAGGTGCAATAAGTGACGGTAGGAGATCGAGCACTGGCGTGGGGGTAGTTCTGTAAGTCAATGATTTCATTAAGGTTTCA
>NZ_JBEONQ010000062.1:0-19644 GCF_040544445.1 Undibacterium sp. GrIS 1.8
GAAGACAAAATCACTAAAAAAGCATCATTTTATTTTTTAAAAATTCAACCTTTGCTGAAACGGCTCTGATTAAGGCTGTCATGCAAAGGTCTCACTTTAAATCAAACATCTGGTACTGAGTTTTTAAATGCAGGAATGACGAGCACTGATGGTTGGTATGCGTATGCGAGTACCGCAGGAATTTTACTCAGCTCAACTTTAGACAAACGACTTGAGAGAGATGTACTGCATCGGAACATATTAGTGTTTGTGATTTCGGTGATTTTTTTAGTCGCAGCTTATTTGTTAACGGCCTTTTATGTTTCATTTTCTAGCGAAGTAAGAGAATTGAGTGAGGCAGTTCGAAGAGTTACTGCTGGTGATCTAAGCACACAAATCGCCTCTCATGGTAAAGATGAAATAGCACAGCTACTCAATGCATTTGATGCGATGAGTCTGGGCTTAGCAAACTTGGTAACTAATATTCGCCAAGGAACCGAAACAATTGCGACCGCATCAAGAGAGATTGCCCATGGCAATGCTGATTTATCTTCACGCACAGAACAACAAGCTAGCTCTCTGGAAGAGACTTCTGCGTCCATGGAAGAATTAACCAGCGCAGTGAAGCAAAATGCGGCTGGTGCAGAGCATGCAAGCGTAAACGCTTTGTCTGCGGCGGCTATTGCGAGCGAAGGTGGGATTGCAGTGAATCGTGTCATAGATACGATGAATGCAATCCAACAATCATCTAAAAAAATTAGCGACATCATTGGTGTTATTGACGGTATTGCCTTTCAAACTAATATTCTTGCTTTGAACGCCGCTGTTGAAGCCGCTCGTGCTGGTGAGCAGGGTAGAGGTTTTGCCGTAGTCGCAGCCGAGGTGCGCAACCTCGCACAACGCTCAGCTAGTGCTGCCAAAGAAATTAAGGCATTGATCACCACTTCTGTAACACAAGTTTCTGCCGGTAGCGAGCAGGTACAAATGGCTGGAGCCACGATGAATCAAATCGTCGATTCGATTCGCTCGGTAACGGAAACAATGCAAGAGATAACAAGTGCGAGTAAAGAACAGCGCTCAGGTATAGAGCAAGTTAATGATGCGCTTGGGCAAATGGATGAAATTACGCAGCAAAATGCGGCATTAGTTGAGCAAGCTGCTGCCGCTGCCGAAAGCATGCACGACCAAGCGCTAAAACTTTCACAAGCAGTAGCTGTATTTAAGATTGCCGAGACAAATTCAGCAATTACAAACTCAACCAATATTTTCAATAGCAAGTTGAGAAAAAGTCCCTCACAACAATTTTCTCAACAGAAAAAATTTAAGCAAATTCAATAAACATGATTTCTATTGATGAATTCAAATTTACTATTGTCTGAAAAATTAGAAAGCAGCAAAACATGTTTTAACGAGCTTGAATCGACTTAAGTTTCGTTAATCGAGTTACTGGTTTTCACTTTCTCTTATTTAGTTTTTAAAATGTCAAAACTACTCACACTTTTTTTATGTCTCTGTTTTCATGTTGCGAATGTGACGGCTGCGAGTATAGGCGGTGCAGGTTCTTCAGCCGCAGCGCCCCTTTACAACAAATGGGCAGTGGCCTACAGTAAGAAAAGCGACTTGATATTTGCATATCAGCCCGTTGGATCATCGGCTGGAATAAAGCAAATTAAGGCGCGTACCGTAGATTTTGGTGCTAGCGACGTAGCGATGACGGTAGCTGATTTAAAACGAGAAGGGTTAATTCAGTTTCCATCTGCGATATCCGGCGTGGTGCCAGTTGTCAACTTGCCGGGAATTAAAACAGGACAATTAAAACTCACGGGCGAATTGCTAGCAGGCATCTTTAGTCGTACCATCACTCAATGGAATGATCCTGCAATAACTGCCCTAAATCCAGACTTAAGACTTCCTAAAAAGACGATTGAGGTCATCGTACGTCAAGACGGATCAGGCACGACCTATAACTTTACCGACTACCTCGCTAAGCTAAGTAAGTCATGGCAAAGTACATACGGTCGAAATTTTACAATCAAGTGGCACGCTGAGCTTACTCAGGTCAAAGGCAGTAGCGGGATATCTGCCGCACTCAAGAAAACACCCTACGCTATTAGCTATATTGACTACAACTATGTACTTCAGGACGATCTCGATTCGGTAGTATTGAAAAACCGAGAGAATAAATTTGTCGCCCCTTCCGCAGAAGCATTTGCCAGTGCTCTAAACAATAGCGCCTGGAAAACAAAGGGTAGTTTTGAAGAGATGCTGACGGATAGGCCAGGGATTATCAGTTGGCCTATCACAATGGGGACGTTTGTAATGATCCCACAGTCTGCTAAAGACTCCTTAAAGACGATCGCTACCTTGAAGTTTTTCACGTGGAGCTTTATGAGTGGAGACCATCTAGTTAACTCAGTTGACATGGTGCGCTTACCAGACAATATTCAAGCACGTGTTTTTAAGGAAATGATGACGGTCACTGATTCAAATGGTAAGCCTTTGCAATGGACACCCCAATGAAAAATGTCGTTTGTAAAAGAGTTTTATTAATTGTACAAGTTACAATTCGATTTGACAGGGTGTGTCAGGTCGTGAATGTCTCAGTTGTGCCCAGTGCTGAAAGATTTTCTTCCATTTAGCAGACACCTGCCGCTAACGAAATCCTTGAAGAAAAGGTAAGACTTCTTGTGAAAGCAACTATCCGTCATACCTATAATTGCTGTTTTGAGTAAGTAAAAATGGATGCGAGTTCACTGCGATATATTTAGCTGGGTCGAAAGATAAACTATTGGAATAAATATTTATTTGGACGCTCCCCATTCGCGGGCTCCTATCTCAGCATATGCATGATCTAGTTCAGCGGTACTGCCACCGACTCCGATCGCTCCAATAATTTTACCCTCAACACGAATCGGAATTCCACCTGGAAGAAACGCGATTGGGTAAGAAGCTGCTCCTAACAAAGCTGGCGTGAACGGTTTGTCAAATGGTAGGTTGCGGGTTTCCGTGCCAAAGAAGACCGCAGTCTTTGCCTTTACCTGAGCTACGTCAATGGACGCAAGTAACGCCCCATCCATACGTGAGAGCGCCAGCAAGTGACCTCCTCCGTCACAGATGGCTATCGTTACTGCAATACCGTCTCCTAAAGCTACCTGCCGGATGATTTCGATCACGCTGATTGCTGCTGCATCGGTTAGTATGTTCATAAATAGCTTCCAATTGGTTTGTCGGATTGGGAAGGAAAGAAACCCTCATCGGGTAATTCAAATCGGTCGGTAATTCGACAGTATTGTGTGCCCGCAAGACGGCCAATAGCACCTAGACTATCGAAATTAATTTGGCCATCGCCATCTATCAAGTCGTCGCGGACATGGATATAAACAACTTCCCCAACGACTAGATTTGCATATTGCCCGATGGGAACGATCGCGTGCGTGCGACATTCAAAACAGGCTGGCGCTTCAGCAATGCGGGGCGGACTGATTACACTACTAGGTGACATTGTCAGGCCCGATATATCGAATTCCGATACATCAGATGGCACTGGTGTGGAGCATCGAGCCATGGCTTCCGCACAGGATTCCACCGCTATATTGACAACAAATTCGCCGCTACCACCGTTGGGTATAGATTGAATATTGCGGAGCGTATCTTTTTGACTGCGATCGGGTTTCAGTCCTGTAATTGTGAAAGATATGGCCATGGGATTATGACAGGCGATACTGAAATAAGAAAATGGGGCTATGTTGGCGATACCAGACGATGAAAGTGACGATACAAATGCAATGGGACGCGGTACAACAAGTCCTGTTAGCAGTTTGTAGCGCCATCCATCTGGTAAGCTTTCCGGGGTTGCTTCCATATCAATTCCTCGCTACCATTAGTTTAGACATGACTAGTATAAAGTAGACTATGAAAAATACAAGTGATAAACAACCCTCTCCAGGCGGATGGGTGATCTTAGGCTTGTTACTGGATTCACCCAAATCCGGTTACGACTTAAGTGCAATCGCGCAGCGCAGCGTTGGTCAATTCTGGCCATTGACGAAGGCCCACATCTATGGTGAACTTCCGAAATTGGAGCGACTTAGTTATGTAGAGGGACAGGAGGTGCCGCAACAGGGCGTGCCAGACAAAAAAATATATACTGCGACGAAAGAAGGTCGCGAAGCGTTTAGTGATTGGTTGGCAAGCCCCAGCATAGGCGAACCGCTACTGCGACATCCGTTACTTGTACAAGTATTTTTTGGAGCACATTTACCACCCGGTCGATTAAAGGAATTAGTCGACGTATATCGCCAGAGCGTGATCAAAACCCATTCGCAGTACAGCGCCATTTTGAATCACGCATTAAAAGGTTCGAGCTCGGGTTCTGCCAGCGACCCGGTCTCGATGCGCCGCCTGGCTGTTAGGCATGCGTTGATCCGAATCGAAGCCGAGTTGGTGTGGCTAAATGAAGTCGATCTAGTTGCAATTGCCACAGATTAAAAGTCAAGACGACACCGGTAATTTATGAATCACATTATTCTGGGAGCGTGACGCTTTGGCTGCTATGCGCCGTAAACTGTCCCACAAATTATTAGTTCACTTCTACTTAATTACCATTAGAGATGGTTGCCAAGATGTCGGCCGCTTCAATTTGCGCGACTCCCAGCCGGGAGCATTATTTATCCAAACTAGAAACTATCTTACTCAATGTCTCAACTTTTTCCCGTAATTTTGCGGTCACATACCAATGCAAAGAAAACAGTGCTGTGAACAATAGAACCGATAGTAATACTTCCTATGCAACGGAATTTTTCTGAGAATAAAAAAAACCACCCATCATAGGAAGTAGTATAAATGAAAGGCGCTCGGGCCAAGTGGGAATGGCAATCGACAACTGAGTACGATTGATTGAATCGATTAGCACTAACTTTGCATTTACTTCGTTAACGATTTTTTGCGTAGTACTATCAAACATAATCGTTTGCTCCAATTAAATGACGGTCAAAATCTTCAATTCACACAAATACAGATTCGGACGAGGAGCCTAGGGATTTATTTTTGCCTTGGCTCTGCCTTAAATACGGTAGTTGTTGATGCCTCGCATAAGGGACGACCGACCACTTTGTGCCGCCAAGAGTCATTCAGTCTTACACAAGCTCCGCAGCCTCAAGATAGACTTTTGTTCCATTGTTCAAAGACATCCTTCTATATATTGAACCGATGGTAAGCGTCCGGTTCGAATAATAGTGATTCGTCGTCCATCAGTTTCCATTACTATTGCGCTTTTCTCATTTTTGGATTTCACAATCATATAATGACCGTTATCGTCGTATTTATGTGGTTCGATTTGTACCTGTGAACCGTAAATATCTTTTACCTGTGACTCAGTGTGACCAACCTCAATACCTTTGTTTGTTTTTATCTTTGGGGACAATATTTCAATCCTGCTGATTCTTTTTCGTTCAAACATGATCAAGACGTTTTCATTTGATTTTAGTGGCTGTTCAAAGCACTCACTATAATCGCCTAGTTGCTCCTTCAATTCGAAGCCTCCATCCATCAATTCGGTTTCCGTCATGCCAATATGAATTATGCCTAGTCCCTTAAATGTCAACCGCTGATCGCTCAATTCAGACTTCGCATTGGCAGAGCCTAATAACATCAAAGATGAGACCGATACTGAGGTAATAATTTTTTTAAAAATCATATGTCTTCTCAATTCTTCCAATTTGTTAGCTAAGTGCCTATGGTGAGCATGTGCCGCTTTTTAACCAACAACTCCTTCAAATTAATCACAGGACAAAAGTTTGAACACTAACTTTGCCGTCGAACACCAGAATTTCGGTCAGCTACTTTAAAACAGTTTTTTCATATCAACTGGGACGCCAAGATCCGCCAAAATAGCTGCATCTAATCGACCAACCTTGATTCTCAAGCCTTCGCCCTTGTGCTTATTGACCCAAGCTCCTGACATCAGTCCAAAAAAGCTTAAATCATTTTCGTCAGCAAGCGGGTTAAATCGGCCGTAATGGGTGATATTTTGGGATTCAGAGATCGAGCAAAAATACGTACGATCTCTGTGAACAGTTTGCTGTGTATAAGTATCATGAACGAAAAAAATCGGAAGGGCGCGCCCATAGACCCGAGACGTATTCTTACCTATAAACTCCGGTAGGCCGTCTACAGATCTCTTCACAATCAGCTCATCGTACAACGAGACAAAATTCAAATTCTTCCATGTGCCCGAAGAACGATCTGACCATCCATTGAAGCCAAAACCATGACCAAGCTCGTGTGCGAAAACCGTTACCAAGTCAATCATTCCCTCAGGAACGGTATCCGTCCTTGTTTTAGAATTTGGGTCAATCCAATATTCTCTACCAATCATGTCGGGTCGGATTTCAACCACAATGTCGGGATCAGTTGCTGATAGGGATTTTCCTGTACGTAGCTTGTAGATTGCGGACTCTTCAGAAACCTTAATAGCACCTTGATTATGATGACTAATATTCGAATAAGATCTTCCAGAAAACCTTCCTGTACCATCGGTATTCGTTCTAACGTTTATTTGAATTCTAAGTATAGATGCACTTTCAATCCAATTCCCCCAGTCATCTACTGCAGCATTGAAATTTTCCAATACCTTGTCACGCTTATCTCCAAGGAGGTTTGCAGGATCATCAACGACAAGCTCATATTTGAGTTGGCCTGCATAAAGATTTGAACAAACTGGCAAGGCCAAGAGCAGAGCTATAATTGTTGATTTCATTTGTCCCCCCCAAAACCTTTTCGATCATGTATCTGGCAACTCTACCAAGGACTACTTCTCAACTTGAGTAATGCCCTTCTGTGTTGCCCAAGGTTATTTTGCCCCCAAAACTCCAATTGATGACCAATGTCCGCTTTGTGACAATTTAAAGCGGTCATTATCTAACGTGCTATGTCAGATCGGATTACTGCTATTACATTTAAAGTGCCAATTGATCTTCTAAGAGTTCGATAGCGGCTTCTAAATCATTAACCTTATCTAAGTCACTTTTAGTGGGTGCATCGGATTCCCCTGAAGCCTCCATATGAGCTGTTAGTTCTTTCAGTTTTTGTTTTAGCTCATCAATCTCATCCTGAATCTTCGATTTAAAATCTTTGGAAGATAAATTTTCTTCTTTCAAATCTTCAATAAAATCTTGGGCGTTTTCAGAATAGATCATGTACTGCTCCATCAAATGAAATTATTTGTTGACTAGATTAAAGTTTCCAAGCTAGTGGGAGATCAATTGGACTTACTACTGATTTTCTAGTTTTTTAAGCGTGCGTTTGGTACTTCAAAAACCACGTAATCCGCAATCGGATTTTTCGTGATGTCGGCCATCTGAAATATTTTGTTTGATATCTGCAATGCGATATAGCCAACAGCATTAAAAATAAAGCGGAGGAATTCTACAGGCGCTTCTTTAAATGATTCTTTTACATAGAATCGAAATCTTCCATGTAATTCTTATAGGCGTTCAAACCCGCCTAGCATTCTTCGAAACTCACTAGCATTTTCTTTACAAATATCAAACCCATCATGTCTAAACCGCTCTGAGCTTAATTAAATTCTACTATCCCGTTAAAGGAGCGACTCAATTCAGGAGTAATCTGCAAATCTTGAATTTGCTTAGCTTTTAATTGGATAGCTGTAGTGCTTCGAATTAAAAAATTCAGGGTAGTTTTTTCATTTTTGATCCAATTTTCCTCCGGTATCGGCAATACAAAAAAGAGTCGTGATTCAACCGACTAACCTAGTTCTCTTCATATTACGAAACTCCCACGCGGGTAGAGGTTAAGCATTATTCGATAGACTAAGTTTTAATTTTATACTCAGGAAAAATGAATATTCAAACTACTCAATTTGCCAAATCAGGAAAGTCAGGAACAACCAAAGGTCGCTCGTCACTGGTCAAAGACTTTTTATAAATTGACGGGAGCTGTTTTGACCACGCAATAAATTTCTCCATATACAACTGCTTGTTAGTATCTTTTTCTAGGCGGTCTTTATGCCAATCGCTTTTAATCCAACTAGCACTCTTTGACGCCGTTTGTCCTGCAAGTTCTGGATTGATCCAGAACCGAACCTTTACAAATTCGCCATACTGATATTTGTCATATTGCGCGAGCAAGGTGGTAACAGGAGTCTTAATCTGGTTATTTTCTAACCATAACGGCACTGCGTTCAACCATGTGTTACTTGATGCAAAAGCATTCGTATTGTGATTTATTAGAAGACATTCTGGGTAGTCGTAACTACTTTTTAACGTATCTTTAAAAATAAGATCATCTCGCTTACATGGCTCAGGAGTCCAACTATGAGTAGATGTTGACGAGACCGTCGCTTCAATTTTCACGCTCGCCCGGAATTGTTTGTCATTCGTATTGATTAAATATGCGGTCAATATATCTGCGCCTGGCTGGAAAGAATGGGTAAACCTGACAGCACTTTTATGCTTTGCAACGAGAACCCAGTCTCCTGCGGGAATTGGATATTGATGTGAACCAATTTGAACGATGCCATCTTTAACGATGGTACCTACCTCAGTAGCGTTCAACTCAACACCGCTCGCTAATGGGGGCAGTGCAAATGAGAAAATACACAGGCTGAAATTCAATATTCTTTTGTTCAAATAACACCTCACAAAATTGTTGATAATAAAACTAGGATGAAAGATCTGCTTAACATCTCTACTTGTAATATTTCATTATATGCAATCTTTTATATTCACTCAGAAGAATTCTTTTTGACATATCGTTTTTTGCACAAATACTACATATACTGATTGTATATACAGTATTTAGATTTTCAGGTGTAGAAATGAAAGTTAGATTAAGCATTATGGGGAGCACAGGAAAAACGGAAAAAATAGCACGCTAAGGTTTTTCGGGTGTTCGTAGCGCCCGAAATTCTCCCTCATCGATCTTCCGGTTCTGACTCCACACATAGTCTCCGGTCAGGTTGATGTGCTCCAGCCGAACGGGGACAGCAATTGCAGCATACCGGAGTCGGGCAGCTTGCCAGACTCTCGCGAAGCCGGTATCGTCCGCTCCAAGCACACCGTATTCCACAGAACGATGCGGCAGTCACTAGGTTCAGGCCGCTGGCGCGGTAACGCTGTAGCTCGAATGTCCGGTCGCTGATCACACCTTGCGCGCCTCTCCTTTGTTCAGACCCGCATGCACGCGTGCGGCACAGATCGACGTTCTGGATACAGTCAAGAATGAACGGTGTGCGCCCCATCCGCCCCATCTCGCGAAACGGGATTGATAGGCCGTTGTGACGCTGGGTAGTTGCCCAGAGCAATGAGGTTCTGGCGCAACATCACGCCGCGCGAATCTATTTTGAAAAGCAAACCCACGTTCTACGAACGGGGTTCATTTACATCAACAATATTTTTTGCGACTTGTCGATTGAGGCACAACTCAAGCATCTGCATAGTGAGAAAACATTCTTTCTCTTCTAACAGTCGGTCGTGCAAGACAGATCAGCAATCGGATAGTATTGCACCATCTACGCTATCAATTCGAAATCACCTTCACATCATTGGAGAACACCATGGAATTTATGCTCGCATTTAACGAAACTACCGCCGAAGTCGCCAAAAAAACTGACCCAGAACAATCAGGCGCGTACTGGGGCGCATGGAACGCATATGTCGGCGCAATGTATCAAGCTGGGGTCGTCGTTAGTGGCAACGGCTTACAAGCTCCGCACACCGCAACCCGAGTGCAAATCGTCGACGGCAAACGCCAGATTCACGATGGCCCTTATCCAGATGCCAAAGAGCATTTGGGTGGCTACTTTATTATCAATGTCGCGAGCCTCGACGACGCGCTCGAATGGGCGGCGCGTAGCCCGAACGCGAGTGCTGGCCATACCGAAGTGCGACCTGTAATGCCACCGCCAGAGATGCCGTAAAAGATGTTGCGTTGAAGGCGGTTTAGTTATGGCGGATACGGCGAAAGGTTTTGGCGTCCCGTGTGGGCGTTTTGCTGTGTCTGCCCTGATCAAGTAGTGTTTGAACTACGTCATCCCGACTATTTCACCATAACAGATACAAAATATTAGACATGATGCCAGACATGACGACGCCAAACCCCGCCTACGCTGCTGCGCAACAAGCAGCTCGTGCTTCCTTCGGGCGGCTGGTGTCGTGGCTCGCCTGGCAGTGGCGCGACATTGCCGCCGCCGAGGATGCGCTTGCGGATGCGTTGCTCAAGGCGTTGGAACGCTGGCCGATTGATGGTATTCCGAGCTCACCAGATGCGTGGCTATTGTCTGTCGCCAAACGTCAGCTATTGCAGCTTGCCCGTCATAACAAAGTATGCTCAGACCCTGCCGTTACCGTTTTGCTCGAGCAACAATACGGGCAGGATAAAGGAGCGTCCATGGCTATCATTCCCGACGCACGGTTAAATCTGATGTTCGTTTGCGCTCACCCTGCCATTGATGAAAAAATCCGTACGCCACTGATGCTGCAGATCGTGCTCGGTTTGCAGGCCAACGAGATCGCATCTGCAATGCTGATGTCACCAGCAAGGCTGGCACAAAGGTTGGTGCGCGCCAAACAGAAGATCAAAGACACGGGATTGTGCTTTGAAGAGCCGGACGCTAGCGATCTTCCTGCGCGCTTGCACGACGTACTTGAGGCGATCTATGGCGCATTCGGGCTTAGCGTGGAAGCGATCGCGGGTGCAGAGAGCCGCATCACAGATTTGCAGCAGGAGGCGATTTTTTTGTGCAGCCTAGTCTGTACGCTGATGCCGGAGGTCGCTGAAGCGCAGGGTTTATTGGCGCTGATGCTGTTCCGCCAGGCCCGCCGTGCTGCGCAATTGAGTCCACAGGGTGATTTTATTCCCTTGCCTGGGCAAGACATGCAACGCTGGGACAAAGCGGCCATCCTGCGCGCCGATCAATTGTTGTGGATGGCAGCCGGCCAACGTCAGCCGGGGCCTTTCCAACTCGAAGCCGCCATCCAGTCTGCTCATTGCCATCGGCTGTTCACCGGCGAAACACCCTGGACAGGGATTGCGCAGCTTTACGCCCAAATCAACCGGTACTACCCGACCACTGGCTCACGCGTTGCAGGGGCTGTCGCGTTCGCAGAAGCCGGCGACGCTGCGGCAGGCCTGGCACAACTACGCGCGATTGAACAAAGCCACAGCAACGGCTTTCAACCTTGGTGGGTCGCATACGCCCATTGTCTAAGAATGCTGGGACAAAAAGACCAGGCAACAGCGGCTTTGAAAATGGCTTTGGGCCTGACGAGCGATGTTCGTTTGCGGAAGTATCTGGAGCGGCTGTTGCAATACTTTTTAAATGGATCTGCCGCCTCCGTTGGATGTATTGAAACTGATGTCCAGTTGAGCTATAGGTTATTTTGACGTCATTGGGCGCGAACAAACTAGGGTTTGAGGCCTGTAGGTGCCACCGCTTAAAGTACCCATAATTTTCGCCTCAATTCCACCATCATAGAATTCGACAGAATTGGCGCCAAATGCTTTTAGTTGCTCGGCGTAATCGGCAACATATCCAATATCTGCAATCGCTAAAACTCCGCCTGGCCGAAGGACTCGCCACATTTCAGTAATAATAAGTTTTCTGTCTGCGGAATCTTCAAGGTTGTGGACGACCCAATGAGTCAAAACGACATCCATGGAAGCATTTTCAAATGGTAATTTACGTGCATCACCGGTCTCGATGCGTACACGATCTACTACACCCTCTCTACGAGCATTGTGCAAAGTTGCCTCTGGAGAATTGTCCGCTTGGTCTTCTTCACGCCACAGATCGATGCCGATTGCGGTGCCATTACTAAGTTTATGCGCCGCTCCAATCAGCATTAATCCACGGCCGCAGCCCACGTCAAGTACCATTTCATCTCCGCACCACGGGCGCTTCTCATCTATTTGGCTTATAAGTCGATCACGGGATAGAAGCTTGCCGACTCGGCTGCTCCAAGTCATATAAGTACCCATGCCTATCCCATATAACGAGAGCAACGTGCCAGCAATTAGCATTGCGATACCTGCTGCACCTGAAAATTGCTGCGATTGTCTAGATGCGATGAATTCCGCGATCAAAAGCAAAAATCCGACGAATCCAATGGCAAACATTCCAAGACGAACACCAGGTGCATCTTGACCGTAATCTACTTGCTTTGTTGGTTGTATTGACTTCATAATCACCTCTTGGTCTTAATCAAACTAATAGCATAGTCTAAATCAGACTATGCGCAAGATTTTTTTCTGATGTGAGCCGCTGAGCCGCCAGAGTAGAGTGAAAGAGGTGAACTGTGGTCGAAAGTACTAATCCACGTGGGCGAAGAACTGGCAGCAACCAAGGACTAACAACTGCAGATTTGGTGGTGCTGAGCCTACTGGCTGAGCGCCCAATGCATGGATATGACTTATTGGCCGAGTATCAACGGCAAGAGGTAGCCGATTGGGCAAGCATCTCAAAAGCTCAGTTGTATTACGCGTTAAAAAAACTCGATGCAATGAAATTGCTAGGCGGGAACACTGAAGACGGTGCGGCCCGTGACAGGACAATATACCGACCTACGGCCGATGGGCTCGCTGCACTATCGGCTGGTCTTGCAGCTACGACTTGGGCAAGTAGTCGTGTGGCACAACCGTTCACAACATGGTTTGGCCTATCAGTTCACGCTTCTCCAGAGGCGCAACAGGAAATTCTGAGAGCCCGATTGAGTTTTTTGGTTGAAGAGATTGCGAAAGAGAAACGGAGTTTAGAGTTTATTACAACCCTCTCTGCCCCAAGAGCTCTAAAAGGCGCAAGCATCGTCCAATTAACTATCAATCAGCTACAGGTCGAGCTTGAATGGGTGAAAACATTGATGTCATAAGGTTCGAGCTTATCGGGCTTTGTTTTCCGTTTTCTGAGGCGCCCCCTAAGTCTTTAACCCGCCGTTCAACAGCATGTCCTGCTTGAAAAGTATAAAGTCGAGATGAAGCTGTGGTAGTCATTTCAATCTTTCTCTTATTTGTATGAATGTTGCAATTTAGAGAATGGTAACCGCGACGATTAGAAGCCCTCGATAAAATATCCTACAATCGATCGTATAACGAAATAACCTAAATCATTAAATTAATGAGGGTTCACTAAGGATCACCTTAGCGAATTCACTGTAAGCGAAATTAGAATAATACGGAATGTCTAAAACTGTTGAAATTGCTTCAAAGGCAGAAGTCTCCATTACAGGTAAAAAATATTGCTCGAGTCATCAGGGTTACGTCGATGTTCAATTGGGTAATATCGTTACTAAGTCAAATTCACGCCGTTGGATATGTTTCTCATGTCAGCAAAAGTCTAAGCTATTGACCCGACGCACCTAAACTTAGTCGTTAAGTTGATTAGTCATTATGAATATAGTAGTTACACATAGTGATTAAACTGCCAAGCTCAGAGGCGTCCTCCCTATTCAATAGAATATTTCGTACTTCCGTTATTTGAGTGCGACTCGGAATAATTTCAGTTGGGCTTTTGCACATCCATCCAACTAACATTGTCGACAATTTTTCTATCTTAAGCGTTGCTACTTCTTTTCTAGTTGGTACATAAACGTGTAATAAATATCCTTTTTGCTTCTTCGCAGACCTTTCCGCAGCGCGAAAATTTTCTTCAGGAATACCGAAACGGTCATGGCTTTTTTTCATTAATTCCCCATCATTCAAATATCTAGATGTTGATCCAACAAATTACATCAATCATTAAATTAGCCAAGTTAAATTGGGATTGTTATTGAGGTTCAGGCAGTAAAAACGATTGATTTAGCAGCGGAGGAATTTGTTCGGCAGGTAACGGACGCGAAATAAAATAGCCTTGAATTTCATCGCAACACAAACGCCGAAGTACGATCAGTTGTTCCTTAGTTTCTACTCCCTCTGCGACAACAGTCATATTTAATGCATGAGCCATAGATACGATTGCCTTAAAGAATATTTCACCCTCTTTAGAACTGGTTAATTCATTGGTAAAAACACGATCAATCTTCAGAATATCCATATCGAGTCGCTGTAGCTGAGACAGCGACGAATAACCCGTACCAAAATCATCAACAAGCAATTTGATACCAATTAATCTGATCGTGCTCAACTCAGCAATGATTGTATTATCTTCGCCCATCATTGCAGACTCGGTAATTTCGACCTCTAATAGGTCGGCTGCAATATCGTATTTTTGTAAACAAGCAGCGAGTTTCTGAGCAAGATCGCCGGTATTAAACTGCTTTGCCGATACGTTAATTGACACAGGAACTAATGGTAATTTAGCCTCTTTCCAATCCGCTATTTGAGCGCACGCTTTTTCTATCACCATATCACCCAAGCGCAAGATCATTCCAGTCGACTCAGCAATCGGAATAAATTCAACTGGAGGGATCATTCCTTTGTCCGGATGTATCCATCTAAGCAGTGCCTCCATGCTAGTCATTTCGCCAGTGGTGGCATTCACTCGAGGCTGATAATGTAGTACAAACTGATCAGTCTCTATTGCATGAGATAAGGCCTGCTCCATTTCAAAACGGGTTTTTAATTTTGTATAAATTTCAGGTTTAAAGAAGTCGTAGTGCCCCTTACCAGCCGCTTTAACAGAGTACATTGCGATGTCTGCATTTTTTAGAAGAGTTTCAGTATCTTCCCCGTCACGAGGATAAAGACTAATTCCGATTGAGGCACCGATTTCATGTTTTAATCCCTCCCACCAAAATGGCTGTTTAAATGCTTCTGCGATTCGTTCGGCAACTCTTGCGGGCTTGGTTTCTCGTTCGACTGGCTCAAGCGCCACCAAGAACTCATCTCCTCCCAACCTCACCACATTGTCCGATGGACGCAGTACCGATTGAAGTCGGGACGCTACCGACTTCAACAAGTGATCGCCAGCCACGTGGCCTTGTGTATCGTTTACATTTTTAAAGCCATCCAAATCAATAAACAGCAACGCGATCATTTGATCGCTTGCTTTTGCTCTTGAAATCGCCTTAGGTAGGTAGCTTATAAGCCAATGTCGATTGTATAGGCCGGTTAAGCCATCCCGATTAGCTAGCCGGTGGAGCTCTTTCTCGGCATTTTTTTTTGCGCTGATATCTTGAATGGTGACTGCCAGACTACTACCCGACCGGACAAGACGTCGTTTTGCCCAGACAATGTTCATAGGACTTGCATCAGACATTTCATATTCGTCTTCATAAAATCCAATTTCCATCGCTTTCGAATAGGTCACTATCATCGTTTTGAAGTAGCGATCTTCTTGAAGTGAGGACATATTCATCCCAACTAATTCTTCTCTGTTGAGCCCGAAGAACAGCGCACCTTGTGCATTGCAGTCGATTACCTGGAAGTCAATAATATTGCCGTGGATATCGTGGAGAGCGTTCATCATATAAAAGCCCTCATTCGTTCCCTCTGTTGCCAGCCGATAGGTATCTCTGACTTCTTTTGCTTGATATTTTCTCCAAGCCAGACGAGTCGACATCCAGGTCGCAATAACTCCAAACAAAATGAGAAAGATTGTAGCGATGATGGTTGAATTTTTAGTATGTTTCCAAGAGTCCTCACGAGTGCTCAGGAGTTCTTGCTCTGACAATCCGACTACCGCAGTCACTTTGTAAGCTGCCAGACTTTGCCAACCTAAAAACCGGGATTTTTGATCAACAAAGATCGATTGACCTGGAAAGTAATCTGTTCCTAGGGGTGTTTTAATTGACAATTCTTTTGCAAATACATCTGTACTGATATGAGAAACAGTGTTGCCGACTCTTGATGTTCCAATTACGCCTTCGTTACTCAAAACTGCCAATAGCCCATTTTTGCCGATACTTTGCTCGTCGTAGAAAGAGGAAAAGTACGAAGGATCAACTGAGATCACGACGATACCGTCAAACTCTTCATCTGCGTTCTCTAGTCGGCGCGTAAATTGCACTACCGGCTTACCTGAACTGTTAACGACTACTGGCAAACCGATTTGCATTGCACTAGAGTTATTGAACTGGTGATAAAAGAAGAGACCTTTCAACGTGGAGTCTTGCCATGCTTCCATTGGAGCTGTGGATGTGACTGGATTGGCTCTCTTATCTAGAATTGCTACAAGCGCAAATTGGGATGCGGTAAATAAACCTTGCGATCTTAATTCACCTAGACGCAATGACCGACTAGAGTGCTCCCAATCGTATTTGACATGCATACTGATTTGATCAAGTTGCTCGATGGTGCGGTTAAGGTATTGGGCATAGGCACGCGAGAGCGACGCTGCATCTTTCAATGCATTTGCATGAAGAAGTTTTTTATCCTGCTCAATGCTAGCGCCATAGCTCCACCAAACAGCAGAAATTAAAGCGACACAAATAAGAGGCCAAGCAACGATAAATGCGTAACTATTTCGAAGAAATGCAAGCTCTTTGACCCATTTAGAAATAGGTGCAATCATCGTTGGTGTCATCTCGATTCGTAACAATTGTTACACTAAGGGATCGTAGGCTATCACAAATAACGGAGATTGAAGTTGAGTTTGCTAATACTGAATCTCAAACCACAGCTTAAGGTTACCCACAGAAATTGTGGATAACTTACTCCCAATTGATCTAGATCGCACTTAAACGCCTTACAGCATCGGCATTTATACAGAATGACTTTATTTTAAGCAAAAATTTAAGTAACAGTTGAATGAACTGACTAGCGTATGGTCCTAATCGAATCCGAAACGTGAGTATCTCATTTGCTTATTGAGGAAGTTCAGTGATTCTTTAGAGTATCTGGTTCTAGAATCTTTTGAATTAATTCAATTTGTTAGATTCTCGTAAAATGCATCGCATGAACTTATTTTCATTGTCGAATGTTTCAGCAATCAATATGCCAATTTCGTGATCGGAATACGAATTAAATGTAAATCCACCTTTGGTATATGTGCTGCCTACATCCTTACTCCAAACCAAGTCAATAATGGCCGGACGCAGTCTCGTCTCATCACCACCTATTTGATTAATTAACGACAACTCAAATTGCTGGCCCTCAGTCAAGATATTTTTTTGCATAAGAATTTGAAGGCCACCTTTACTGACATCAACTAATACCCCAAGAACACCGCTTGGGGTGTCTTCCGGCTTGAAGACCCAGATGGGTAAAAAATCGTTGTCCTGTTGTACTAGAAAAAATTGAGACCGTTCGAATTTACGATTTTCAACGTCATTGCCCATCATTTTTCCTCAATCAATTTTAGTCGTGTAAACAAGTGCTTAAACTAGCCAACTTTAAAAACTCATTTGCTAAGATATAAAAAAATTGTGACTAGCCAATTACTTTGAAAAGAAGTCCTGAAAATCTGAACAACGGGACTGAGATGTTTTCTTTGATTTTCATTAAAAATAAGTTGTTCACGTGGTTATCAAGTCAAGAATAAATTCGCAAAGATAAGTAACTACGTCGCATTGCAAATGGGGGAGGTTCAGTTCGTATTAGTTATTAGTAGATCGATCTAATAGCAGTATTTCGGAAAGAGATTTCTCAATCAGCGTTTTATCTTTGATCGTTAGTTGGCTGAACGAATCCAGTAATAATGGCAGGCTAGAAATGAAACGGTCGTCGATAAAGCGGCTTTTTACTAGGTCGGATATTAGCGATTCTATTCAAGAAAAGCTTACTATACTAATTAAAAATTACGCAGTTTTATATTTATTGATTCCCGCATCTTGCCTTGTAAATGAGCAGGAACCAATCTTTCTCAATCAAAATAAGTCGTCAAATTGGATATCGTTCCTGGTTCTTGTCGTTCAATTCCATTCATATTGTGCCGGGTTACGCTGATTTGGTCATAGACCACTTTACGCAAACGATTTAAGGAGCCTAAGGGCTTATGCTCAGGAATAGCATGCCATGGTGTGAATGATAAATTTTCACAAAAGGCATTCTGCTCAGGAGTGTCGAACTTCTGTTTCGGAATTCGGATAGTGGCAACCTTTACGAACGGCGCATCAGATTCGAGCCATTCTGAACGCGCGTCTTCTACCTTTTTTTTATCTGAAATTTTGGACTGGATCAAGAATTCCATACAAGCGTCCTCCTTGTTTAGAGAGTTGATCATTGCTTCACGTAGGAAATTAGGACTTGGCTTATCTGGGATTGTATCTCCACCTGATTTACAAGCTCTCGCAGAGAATTTTATCGCTTGCCGACCATCTCCTTGGCCCAACTGAATTGGTGCGGGAGACCAATAACGAGTCTGAAGTGGGTTAGCAATTTTTAAATCGTTTATTTTCAGCAATACCATTGTGCCATTCCAGCCCAATGCAAGAGGAATCCCTAGCTTGCTCAGAGGACCTCCCTCCAATTTTTCATAAAAGGAAACCGCATTCGAGGCGTCTGCCATAAAGAACACTGGATGGCTCATCATGATGAAGTCTTGAGTAGAAGCATGACGTTCATTTTCCAATATCTTGTCGCCTTGCACCCCAAGTAGTTTTATAGACATTCCTCGCTCATTACCCTCAATGTCAGGCTTACTTGCATCAGGATTACCATTAGAAAAGCGTATCCAGGCGGCATATTGTTTTCCGGGTAAAAATACGCCTTTAGCCAATCGATTTGGGATATCGTTTTCAATTTGAAATTCGGCCTTCACGCAGCCATGCGCCTTTGGATGTGCGTCTCGATGCGCTTTGCTTCCATTCGCCTCTTTTCGTACCATCTTTTCAATGATGTTGGCAGTTTCACGGACGAGCGCTTCCTCATTTGGAAGAAGTTGCTCACCAAGTACTACATCGGGTTGAGGGTACGGCAACGTAGATTTAGTCTCTGCGTAGACTGATGTTGTGATGAAGGCTACGGCCATAGCCAAAGCGTGCGCAATTGGATTCAACTTGATCTCCTCAGGGGTTAAGATTGATTAATAATATGACTTCACCTGATTGGCGTATATCGGTCAAACATCCGATGTAGTTTGCGTCTCGAAAATGTTAGGATGGCAAATATGACACCATTCATTTTGCCGCCCCTTAAGGATAATTCAATAGACCTATTGGATGCCTTACATGCACTTGCATTTATGGGCGACCTCAGTATGGGACAACCGACGGACCATTCGACACGCGTTGCTATGTTGAGTTCGAAGCTCGCTCAGCACCTCGGTCTCGATGAGGTGCATCAAGAATTCATTGAACAGGTTGCGTTACTGCGTTGGTCCGGCTGCACTGCCAATGCGATGGAGGTTTCCAGTGTTATTAGTGATGACGTTGAAGGTCGCGCAGCAATGTTGGCGATGCAGTTCGAGCGCATTTCAATACTGGTAGCCCCAGAATTTGTGCATGACCAAGTTGCTCGCATCGCCGCCATTCATTGCGAAGTATCGAGCTTGATAGCGCAACTGATGCAACTAAACCAAGAGGTTATCAAGGCCTTAACTTGCGTATTCGAACATTGGGATGGATCTGGCGCACCACGCGGGTACTTTGGACAAGAAATTCCCCTCTCGGCGCAAATTGTTGCTGTAGTCAGCGAATTTGAAATTTTCAGTCGCAATTTTGGAACAGAGAAAGCGAAGCTTGGGTGTTTTTGCACAAACGGAGCTAAAGTTCCACAGAATTGATAAATGAGGCGTTTTTTTGCCTCGACCAATACTTTGCCCTTCCCGCACGTCAA
>NZ_JBEONQ010000063.1:0-17903 GCF_040544445.1 Undibacterium sp. GrIS 1.8
GCCTCGGCTATCGAACGCCGTTTGAGGTTTTTTATAATTTGGATATACTCCCACTAAAACTTACCTCCCGTTGCTCTTCGTAGCTGAATCCGCCCATCTTATAGAGCAGCAAAGTCATGGACAACTAAAATATACCCACTACGAGTATTATTTTTAAGTCAAGATTAAGTTAATCTAAGCAACATCAGCAATTTCATTTCTCAGCTCTCAGTTCGCAGGTACCGTTAAAAGTCTATCTACAAAGTGCTGCTTTAAAGAGTATTACTGTGCGCTTATCCAGATTTCCGTAGTGAGTTGCTTTCTTGGCTTAGCGACATCTTCAAAATAGGCGATGAATCATGCTGGCGTGGTCTCGTTGCGGGTATTGAGACCCCTATTCAGCTGCTCGTTATTCAATCCATCACTTAGCTGATCATCAAGTTCGTCATCCTCAGACTCGTCCGGGCGATTTTGTTGTCTTTCCCACATTTGAGAATAAGCACCCGCCTGCGCCAATAGTTGCTGATGGGTGCCGCGCTCAACGATGCGGCCTTTGTCCATAACCAAAATTTGCTCTGCGTCGATGATGGTAGAGAGGCGATGTGCAATGACTAGACTGGTGCGTGTCTTGGCAATTTCTTTGAGCTGCATTTGTATCATTTGCTCGGATTTAGAATCTAATGCCGAGGTTGCTTCATCAAAAATCATGATGGAAGGATTTTTGAGTAGCGTGCGGGCGATGGCTACGCGTTGTTTTTCACCGCCAGATAATTTCAATCCGCGTTCTCCGACTGGAGTGGCATAGCCGTCCGGCAGGCTTTCAATGAACTCATGAATATACGCGGCACGCGCAACGGCGATCACCTCTTCACGACTAGCGCCTGGTTTGCCATAGGCGATGTTATATTCAATACTGTCATTAAATAAAACGGTATCTTGCGGCACGATGCCAATAGCGTTACGCAAAGAACTTTGGGTAATGCTGCGAATTTCTTGCCCGTCGATATGAATGCTGCCGCTCTGGATATCGTAAAAGCGGAACAACAAACGCGAGAGCGTTGATTTTCCTGAGCCGCTATGACCCACTACCGCCGTAGTGGTGCCTGCGGCAATCGTAAAATCGATATCAAACAAGATCTGGCGATTGGTTTCATAACTAAAATTAACCTGAGAAAATTGGATCGCACCGCCCTTGCCATGATCAATGTGGAGTACCTTGGCATCATCCTGATCTGCCACTTCACGGTGTTGATCGAGTAGCGAAAATAGCTTTTCCATGTCGGCCAGACTTTGCTTGATTTCTCTGTATAAAACGCCTAAAAAGTTCAGCGGTATATACAACTGAATCATAAAAGTATTCACCAGCACTAAGTCACCAAGACTCATTTTCCCGTCGATCACGCCTTGGGTTGCACGCCACAAAATCAGCGTTACGGCGCTGGCAATAATCAGCGATTGACCGGTGTTCAGTAAGGACAAGGTAGTCTGTGATTTGACCGCAGCAACTTCATAACTTTGCAAGCCCTCATCGTAGCGACGGGCTTCGTAATTCTCGTTACCGAAGTATTTAACGGTCTCATAATTGAGTAAAGAATCAATCGCTTTGGTGCTGGCTTTAGAATCAAGTTCATTCATGGTCCGACGGAAATGCGTGCGCCATTCAGTGACCAAAATCGTGAACGTAATGTAGCTGACCAAGGCGACGGCAGTAATCAGTGAGAACCAGATATCGTAATGGGTAGACAGGTAAATTAAGACCAGACTAATTTCTAACAAAGTCGGAAAAATGCTGAACAAGGCATACGACACCAGAGAAGAAATACCGCGTGTGCCACGCTCAATATCTCGCGTCATGCCGCCGGTTTGGCGATTCAAATGAAAGCGTAAGGACAAGGCATGCAGGTGCCTGAAAACTTTTAGTGCGATCGTGCGTACGGCGCGCTGTGTGACTTTGGCAAAGACAAACTCACGCAACTCCGTAAATAAAGTGGTGGATAAACGCAAAGCACCATACCCAACCAATAAGCCCAGAGGCAAGACCAACATCGCCGCCGGATGCGCTGGTGTAATCGTCAAGCGATCAATCAGTTGTTTCAAAATTAATGGCACACCGACGTTGGCAAGTTTGGCACCGACCAAAAAAATTAATGCCAATAAAACACGCCATTTATACGCCCACAGATAAGGCAATAATGTTTTGACAGTAGTCCAATCGCTGCGAGTGACTTTGGGAGAGTCATTCACGGCAGGCGTTATATTCGAAGAGATGGAAGAAGAGGCGTTGCGGCGCATTTTTTGCTTACGGATTGGTTTATTATCTGGTCAATTGTATCGTTGAAAGGAAATAGCATGTCTGAATCAAATAAGACTACTCTCCCGCCTGGTATGCCGCAATTGCGCGTCATGCCAATGCCGGCCGATGCGAATGTACACGGTGACGTATTTGGTGGCTGGATCATGGCGCAGGTCGATATCGCTGGTGCCATCCCTGCCGCACGTCGTGCGAATGGTCGGGTCGCCACCATCGCTGTGAATTCTTTTCTCTTTAAGCAGCCAGTATTCGTCGGTGATTTGCTGTCCATTTATGCTGAAGTCGTTAAGGTCGGCAATACCTCCATCACGATAGCAGTTGAGGTGTATGCAGAACGCAATCGTCTGCAGGCAAGCACCGTTAAAGTCACCGAGGCGATGTTGACCTATGTCGCCACAGGCGAAGACAGAAAACCACGGCTGATTCCGCCGTTAGAAGAAATTGATGCTCTAAATAAGTTAGCAGAATAAGGTAGCGCAATCAGCTAAAGCAAGCAATTAAAGCAACGAGCCAAGTTAATAAACTAAGCCAATAAGCTACAACAGTCACCAAGCAAGAAGTTGAATAATCGAATGAATTTAAAGCGTCGCCATTTTCTGCATCAAACCGCAAGACTTGGAGCACTCGCGGCTTTATCATCGAATGCATTAAGCAGTTTTGCTGCGGACAAAATTAGTGGTTATCCGTTCACCCTCGGCGTAGCATCAGGCTCGCCACGTTCTGATAGCGTGGTACTTTGGACACGCCTGTTACCAGACCCACTGAACGCACTTACCTTAGCACCAATCGCCTATAAAGTACGATGGGAAATCTCCGAAGACGAGAGCTTTCATCACATCATCGGCAGAGGTGAGCACACCGCTTTACCAGAGCTAGCGCATAGCGTACATGTTGATGTCGTTGGCTTGCAACCCGAACGTAATTACTGGTACCGGTTTATGTTGGGTGATGCGGTTAGTCCGGTTGGCCGCACCTGCACGGCGCCGATTGCCGATGCGATGCCATCGAGTTTGCGGCTAGCTGTAGCGTCATGCCAGCACTGGGAATTTGGTGAATACGCCGGGCATAAACATATCGCAGCGGCCTACCCCGATCTGGTGATTTTTTTAGGTGATTATATTTGTGAATGGGGTCCATACGATTTAACTCATCCGCTCAAACCACGTCGGCGGGATATCGAGAGCATGACGCTAAGCGGTTATCGTAATCGTTATGCGCAGTACAAAACCGATCTGCATTTACAAGCAGCCCACCAGGTTGCACCCTGGATTGTGACTTGGGACGACCATGAGGTCAGCAATGATTATGGTAATGACAGAGACGAGCGTCTGTCGCCCGATTTTTTACTGCGACGCGCGGCTGCTTATCAAGCTTTTTATGAACATATGCCGGTGCGCCTGCCTAATTTAAACAGTCTGTTAAGCGAAGCTGGCCGCTTTGCTGCGATGCGTATTTATGAGCGTTATGATTGGGGACGATTGACACGCTTCCATGTATTAGATGATCGCCAATACCGCTCGCATCATGCCTGCCCCAAACCTGGCATGGGGGGATCTAACGTTGTGAGCAATGCAGAGTGTAAAGAATTACTCGATCCGAATCGCACTTTGCTTGGGGCAGATCAAGAGAAATGGCTGGCGCAAGGTTTTGCTACTTCTACCGCAAAATGGAACGTGCTGACACAACAAACTTTAATGGCGCAATCAAGCCAGATACCGGTAACAAAAGAAGGTGATGGCAAGTTCTGGACCGATGGTTGGGACGGTTATCCTGTCGCACGCCAGCGGCTATTTAGCGATTTGCAACGGTATCAAATAGCAAATCCTGTCGTGATTTCTGGCGACGTGCATACGTTTTATGCAGCCAATCTAAAGCGTGATTTTTACAGCAAAGCATCGGCGAGTAATCCTATTTTAGCGACCGAATTTTGTGGTACATCGATCACCTCCAGCTCACGCCCGCAAGAACGGACAGACCAGCTGGTAGCACAAAATCCGCATATCAAATTTGGACGCAGCGATAAGCGTGGTTATATGCTGCTTGAGTTAACACCCAAGCAAATGACCACACATTTTATGGCACTGGACGATGTTAGCCGGGTCGATTCTGGGATCACCAAGCTTGCTAGTTTTGTAGTGGAAGACGGACGAACTGGCGTGGTAGCTAGCTAGTAATAGCGAGGGACTTATGTGCGATGAATTTAACTGCGAAGAGCGCTTGATTAGAAAATAGAACTAAAGTAAAAATCAAAGCGACAATCATATACTCCCCGATTTTTTCTTTAAAATCCCTTAATTACCCAGATAATCTCTGGACAATTAAAATATACAGGGAAGAGTATCTGCGTACGAAGCTTTATCATATTACGCAAAAATTCAATGTTGAGATGCGGCACACCGTATTGAATTGAGCCATAGTCCAAGGTGCAACTATGCAAAAGAAGGCGGAGCCAGTGCTTACATTGCAGAGAAAACTAAACTTCGTCTACAGAGAACAAACGCCGGTGTTCCAGCATGGCATAACGATCGGTCATCCCGGCGATGTAATCAGCGATCTTGCGTGCTTGCTGCAGGTCATTTCGTTGCTCGCCATCTTGCAGCGGATTTTTTTCAGCGAGTTTAATCTGGTAGTCAGGCGGCAACAGAATTGGCTCCTCCATCATGGCATTAAATAAATCCGTCACGACTCTGCGCGCCTTGCTTGCCATGCGGTTCACCATGTAATGGCGATATAGATTGTGATGCAAAAACTGCTTGAGCACCGTTGCCTGTTTTTGCATGGTATCGGAAAAAGCAATCAAGGGATCGGCATTACGCACGTCATCTACGGACTGCGGCGCACAATCCCGAATACGCTGCTCGGACGTAGTAATCAAATCGACGATCAAAGCATTAATCATACGTCGTATGGTTTCTGAGATCGCACGACGTCCGCTAATGCCAGGATAAGTAACAGCAACTTCGGCACGAAATCTGCCATAAAAATCCAACTCTATTAATTGCGATTCCAATAGTAAACCGGAGCGTAAACCATCGTCGATGTCATGATTGTTATAGGCGATTTCATCTGCTAAGTTAGTTAGTTGCGCCTCAAGATTCGCTTGTTTTTTTTCTAAAAACCGGTGCCCGACATCCCCTAATTTGCTGGCATTATTGAGTGAGCAATGCTTGAGGATGCCCTCACGAGTTTCGAATGTCAGATTTAATCCGTCAAAAGCGCCATAGCGCTCTTCCAAGGTATCGACCACCCGCAGACTTTGCAGATTGTGCTCAAATCCGCCGAACTCTTTCATGCAGGCGTTGAGCGCATCCTGCCCAGCATGACCGAAGGGTGTATGACCCAAGTCGTGAGCGAGCGAAATCGCTTCTACCAAATCTTCGTTTAAACGTAAATTGCGCGCAATGGAGCGGGCAATTTGCGCCACTTCCAGACTGTGTGTCAGGCGAGTTCGGAACAAATCACCTTCGTGATTAACGAACACTTGAGTTTTATATTCCAGACGCCGGAATGCGGTGCAATGGATGATGCGATCACGGTCGCGCTGGTATTCAGAGCGTGAACTGGATGCAGCTTCGGTATGACGCCGCCCGCGGGAAGTCGCAGATTGTGCGGCGTAAGGGGCGAGTTGAGCGTCGGAGAACATCGTTAATTATTGAATACAGTGACGCAAGGTTTCTGATAACTTCTCTTTTGGTACTGTCGTAATCAAAGGCGACCCTAGTGGTTTAAGCAAAATAAATTTGATCTTACCGCCTTCATTTTTTTTATCCACTTCCATCAACTCTAACCAGCGCTCTTCGCCTAAATCAGGTGCGACTGTCGGCAAGCCTGCCGCTTCAATCAAATTAATAATCCTGACTTTGCTGACGTAATCGATCAATCCAAGCCGGCAAGATAAATCGGCTGCCATCACCATGCCACAACCAACGGCTTCACCATGCAACCAAGTACCAAAACCTAAGCCTGATTCAATCGCATGACCAAAAGTGTGGCCGAAATTGAGAATGGCACGCAAACCGCCTTCGCGCTCGTCCTGCCGCACGACGTCTGCTTTGATCTCACATGAGCGCGAAATCGCGTAAGCAAGCGCGACCGGATCTTTAGCCCGCAACTTTTCTATATTCGATTCTATCCAAGTAAAAAATTCTGCATCAATAATCGCGCCATGTTTGATCACTTCCGCCAAACCTGCCGACAATTCTTTATCGGGCAAGGTAGTTAATGTAGATGTATCAGCAATCACCGCTTGTGGCTGATAAAAAGCGCCAATCATGTTTTTCCCAAGCGGATGATTAATTCCCGTCTTACCACCGACAGAAGAATCGACCTGAGACAATAAAGTCGTCGGGATTTGAATAAACGGCACACCGCGCATATACGAGGATGCTGCAAACCCGGTCAGGTCGCCAATCACACCACCGCCCAGAGCAATCATCGTTGTCTTGCGATCGCACTTTGCCTCTAGCAAGGCGTCGTACACCAGCATTAAGCTGGCCCAGGTTTTGTGCTCTTCGCCATCCGGCAAAATAATGCTGATAAATTGCTTACCCAAGTCACGTAAATGTTGCTCAATTTTTTCTAAATAAAGAGGCGCGACCACCGTGTTAGTCACAATCGCGACGCGATCACCGGGTATATGCTGAGACAAAATTGACTGGTCAGACAAAACCGATTGCCCGATCAATATGGGATAACTGCGTTCAGCCAAATTGACATTCAGCGTTTGGAATAGTTGTTGATGCTGCATAGAGAGGCTGGATTGATTTGATGAGGCGGCACTCTGCTCAAGCTGAGTCAGAATCGATTGCACCAAGAACTGTACATTAGGACGCCCGGTTTCTACCACCAAATGGGCGATCTCTTTGTATAAAGGCTCACGCTGAGCCTCAAGTTCTTCGAGTTTTTTACGAGGATCGACCGTTCTCAACAAAGGTCGATTTTTGTCATGCCGGGTACGCTGCAAAATGCTATTGATACCGGCGCGCAGGTAAATGACCGTCCCACGCTCTTGCAAATACCTACGACTGGCAGGATCCAATACCGCGCCACCACCGGTAGCTAAGACAATGCCATCTTGCGCAGTCAGATCCCGAATAACATCCGCTTCACGTTGCCTAAAACTAAGCTCGCCTTCTATCTCAAAAATAACCGGAATCGAGACGCCAGTACGCGCCTCAATTTCATGGTCAGAATCAATGAATATTTTGTTGAGCTTTTTTGCAAGGACTCGGCCAACTGTAGTTTTGCCCGAGCCCATTAGTCCTACTAGAAATATATTTTTTGACACATTAAAGCTTCATAAAGAGAGATAAAACTTCTATCTCTCGATTATTTTAACAACCTGGTGTTTGATTTACGATAGTCATGGTACTCGTAGCTGATTGATTAGAACTATCTTTCACAGTTATAGTGATCTGAGTATCGGCACCAACACAACGTGTTCCTTGCGAACCAACTGCCACATTTACCGTGGTTCCGTCAAAGGTCAATGCATTTGTAGCCTCGGGTAATGTGCCAGAGACGCTAGAGAGTAATGAATTACTGGTAAATACTTGGAATGGCCCATTACCACCTTTGATATTCAAACTAACGGTACTGTTGTTAGTCTCGTTAATAGACCAAGTATTTGGACTAAGCAACATGTTGCTTACAGGAGCAGCTGCTGTGGCCGAGATTGTTTGGATTGCCCCTGTCGCATCTACCACTACAATACTTACACTACCTACTTTTGCTAAAAATCCAGAGAATGAAGCTCCGTTACCAGATACAACAGGACTTGTTACAGTAGCAATAGATGAATTACTCGAAGTTACTGTGTATGGCTGAGAACCACCACTAATCAAGAAGGTTAAAGTATCTCCAACATATCCTGCCGAAGTTAATGGTGAAACCGCAAAAACCGTTGTTGAAGTACCGAGAACTGTTACGACGATCGGAACCTTCACACCTGCGTTGTCGGTAACGACAATCGTTGCGGTACCCGTAGACACGCCATTGATAATTAATGATGAGCCAGCTACTGTAGCAGTGGCTACTGCAATATTACTGCTACCTGCGGTGTACGGGGCAGTTCCGCCGCCTATACTATAGTTTGGTGCCCCTCCTTGACCTACGGTGACAGTTGAAGGAGCGGAAGTAAATAGCGGTATAGAAGTGCCCGCACCAACTGAAACGCTGATTGTGATGGGGGTGCCATTCGAGTCACTAACAAGGACATTTGCAGTTCCAGTGGATAGGCCTTGAATAGATAGTTTAGTTCCATTCACGCTAGCGGTCACGACCGAAGTATTACTACTACTCACATTGTAAGGAGCAGATCCGCCACCAACGGTAAAAGTGGAAGTAGCATTTATCGCTACAACCAAAGTAGATGATGCCGTTGTGAAAAACGGGGTCGGGCTACTTATTGTCCCAATAGTTACAGTGATAGTCACCAACCCACCTATTGAATCAGTAACAGAAATAGTCACTTTACCTGCAGAAACACCAGTAATAATAAATTGACCACTGTTAAATCCGACTGTCGCGATTGAGACGTCGCTACTTGCAACTTGATATACCAAGCTTCCTCCACCTATGGTGAACACCGAGGAACTAGCACCAACTGGTAAAGTTATTGTGGACGGGGCAGTCGTGAAAAGCGTCAACCCGGATCCGACAGTGACAGCAATAGTTACGGTCGCTCCTTTTGAATCGGAGACAACTATTGTCGCTGTGCCTCCCCCACCGCCAGTTACCGTCATTGTGTTTCCACTTACTGTTACGCTCGCCGCGCCGGAGCTACTGCTAGCGCGGTAACCTGGCACCCCCCCACCAATTGTATATGTTTGACTTTGGCCTGGTGCTATTTGAAAAGAAGCACCCGCAGACGTAAACAAACTGGCACCGCCGCTGATATTACCTGGGGAGCCACCACCACCACCACAAGCACCCAAAATAGCCAATGCCAAAAACATAAAAATCGTTCGAATTAACTTACTCATGAAACACCTTTAATTTGAAATTGCGATAATGTGCAACAATTCAGTACCGATATTAATACTGCTATCTATTCATGGACTACTTACTTAAGCGCTCAGCAAGCACTTTTGGAGTAATAAATACTAGGAGTTCTGTTCTATTATTAGTACGCCCAGTAGTTTTAAATAAATTACCAAGCAAAGGAATATCACCAAAAAAAGGAATCTTAGTTATATCATCACGCTCTTCTTGTGTAAAAATTCCACCTAGCACTACCGTGCCACCATTTTCAACCAAAACCATTGTTTTTACCTGCTTGGTGTTAATGACAATTCCGTTTCTAGTTTCTGTTCCAGGACTGTCTTTATGTACATCCACATTTAATATGACATTTCCGTCTGGCGTAATCTGCGGTGTCACATCTAAACTTAAGGTCGCTTTTCTAAATTGAATGGAAGTTGCACCACTACTTGTTGACACTTGATAGGGAATTTCTGTTCCTTGTTCGATGTGTGCGGGCAACTGATCGGCAGTAACAATACGTGGACTAGAAATGATTTTCCCATTACCGTCTGCCTCTAATGCAGATAGCTCTAAATTTAAGAATCGGTTTGCAGCAGATGAGAATAAGCTGACCGCCAAACTACCAGGATTTAGGCCATTTATACCTGAAGCGGGTAGGCTCACAAACTGAGAGTTAGGAATAAAACTCTGATCAGTCAGTTTTGCCTGCCCCGTCTGCTCTCCTACACCTAAGTAATTACCGGTTAATGCAACTCGTTGGTTCCCACTCGTTTGATAACCCGCATTACCACCGTTCAATCCACGTAAATCAGTAAACCCTAGTTTTGCTCCCAGATTTTTGCTAAATGTATCGTCAGCCTCAACGATTCTAGCCTCAATCAATACCTGTTTAGAGGCGATATCGGTTTTTTGAATTAATTTACGAACTTCTTCTAACTTGCTAGCAATATCAGTGACGAACAGCTGATTTGTCCGAGGCTCAATAACTGCGCTACCGCGTTTGGACAAAAGTCTGTTTGTGCTGGATCCATCTACTCCAAAAACCAGTTTAAATGACTCGGCTTTTTGATAGTTAAGCTGAAACGACTCTGTCTTCAAAGGCTCCAATTCTGCAATTTGCGCTTTTTGCTCTAACTCTAGTTTTTCTTTTGTCAGTAATTCGTCTTTTGGTGCGATCCACATCACAGAGCCATTTTTTCGCATATCCAAGCCTTTGGACTGCATAATAATATCTAGTGCCTGATCCCAAGGTACATCTTTAAGTCGCAAAGTGGCACTGCCGTTGACTGTGTCGCTAGCAATAATGTTCAATCCACTAAACTCTGCGATGATTTGCAACAAAGCCCGCACTTCAATATTTTGAAAATTAAATGATAGACGCTCACCTCTATAACCTTGGGTACCCTGAGTCAGTTTATTTGGATCTTCTTTGATTGGCTTAACTTCAATCACTAATTGCGTATCGCTTTGATAGGCACTATGTTCCCATAAGCCTTTGGGCTCGATTATCATGCGGACATTCTCGCCTTGAGTAGTTGTTGTCACAACTTGCACCGGTGAGCCAAAATCTGCGACATCCAAACGACGACGCAAAATATCAGGCAATCCCACTTTAATAAAATCGACAACAATTTTTTGCCCTTGTTGGCGAACATCAACTGCAACTTGATTATTAGGCAAATCAACTATGATTCTACCCTCTCCATTAGCTCCTCTGCGGAAATCTATATCTCGCAGATTTTGTTTTACTTGTACAGTAGGCGCCTGGACTACCGGAATACCTGAGGAATTTACCGCAGTAGCTACTCCTCCAGAACCGTCAATCGTCACAACGACAACATTACCCTCTATCGATGTTGCATAGTTGAGTGACTTGTTCATATTAAAAACTAAGCGGGAACGACCACCAACTTCTACGACATTTACACTACGTAACTCACCCAAATTGATATCAGTTGCAGATTTGCCCGTAACATTACTAGTGTCAGCAAAATCTAACGCAATGCGCGCAGGATTAGTAACAGAAAAACCAATAGGAGACTTTGTGATAGGGTTCTTCAATCCAATTTTTATAATCGTATTAATACCTTGTTGATTCGCAGAAATAGACTCAATGCTGTTCGATTGAGCCAAAGCTAACTGACTAACTGCTAACAAACCTGTTATAAAAAATTTGACAAGCATACCGCTCCTTTTACTTACATTTATTATGTCTGTTAAGGCGTTCATTTTTTTGCCTCCTGCAACTCTAGCTTAGCTTGACGTTCTGTCCACTCACCTGCCGCATCTTGAACGATTTCCTTAATTTCAATTTCTGTCTCCGTAACTTTAGTGATCATTCCGAAATCCTGACCTATATAGTTACCAATTTTTGCCTGGAAAATCGTCTTATCGACTTGGATCAGAGCATATCGTAAATTAGGCTTTTCTATAAAGCCAACCATCTTTAACGTGTCTAATGGATAAGCTTCCAATACTTCTCTGCGCCTCTCCATATCTGGTTTTAAACCATTACTGGATTCTGCTTTTATTCTCGCAAGTACTACTAATAGCTTTGCAGGATTAAATGGATCTACGTTATTTTTACCGGCGTAGGCAAAAGGTACGTAAACCTTCGGTGCGCTAATTTTCGGTACAACAACACGAGTTTCCTTCTTTACCTGATCCATCCACTCCTTGACTTCAGATACTCCATTGTTGCTACATGCCGTTAAAGTCAGCAGTGGCAAAAAGAGACCTATTATTTTGCGAGAAAAATTTATCATTTCTTCGCACCTTTTTTCAAAGCCGCCTGGGCAGAAACTTCCTCAGGATCCAAATATCTAAAGGTCTTTGCGACCACATCAAGTACTAACACATTGTCTTTCCCTGTAGAAATCGCAAGATTGTTTAAGGTAATAATCCTTGGTAATTTTGCGATATCACTGGCAAATTCTCCCATGTCGTGATAATTGCCTAACAACTTGATATCAATCGGCAGTTCCGCATAATAGTCTTTTACGGCTGGTTGTCCTGGTTTAAAGACGTCAATCTGCAAACCCTTGCCTAAAGCAGCTTGATTAATATCAGATACTAGGGAATCCATTTCAGCCTTACTTGGCAATTGTTTTTCCATTGCAGCAACATATTGCAGTACCAACTTACGCTGATCCTTCAACGCGTCTAGGCTAATTGCCTGGAGCATTTTTTGCCTATAAGAATCTTTTAGCGTGTTTTCTTCCTGCTGCCCTCTATCCAGTTCCTCCAACTGCCCAGACCAGTAACCATAATAACCAAGTATTACTAGGACTACTAATAGGCTAAATGCAGATAGCATTCTTGGAATAATGGGCCAAAGACCGGGGTGCAACCCATTTAAATCGCGAAATTGCGAGCTAATTGAATCAGTTAATTCATTCAAATTTGCCATGTCTTTTCCGTCCGCTTATGTTAAGGCTTTTTGCTGTCTGGATTTGCTAACGCACCAGATGCTGAAGCGGAATCTATTTCACGCGGACGCTTTATTCCAACGTTAATAGTGAAATCAAATACTTTTTTTGCGTCGCGTCCCTGACCCAAGGTGGCAGATTTAATTTCGACGAGCTCAGGCTTGTACATCCAAGCAGAGTTATTTCCTAAGTTGCGCAGAAACTCAGACACACGCTGATTTGATTGAGCGTTACCATTCAAAAAAATACGTTGACCTTCTTGTTTTAGCGCTTTCAAATAAATGCCTTCTGGCGTTAATTTAACTAACTCGTCCAGCATAAATACAGGTTGGTTGCGATCACCTTGCAAGTCTTCCACAGCTTGCTGTCGAGCCTTCAAACTATCAATTTCTTGCTTAAGGCTGGCAACTTCTTTGATCTTTTCATCAAGCTTCACATTTTCTGAGGTAATGAAATTATTCTTGTCTACCTGCTGCGAAATTCTCATCGAAAAAAAAGTACCAACCGAGATAATAATCAAAGCAGCAACAATCCCTGCCAACAACAACAGAGTGTAGAAATCATTTTTTAGCTGTTTGCGCTTGGCTTCACGATGAGGAAGTAGGTTAATTTTTATCATTAGCCAAATCTCCGCATCGCCAGACCACAAGCAACAAGATAAGATGGAGCGTCGCTTCGCAATGCTTTCTCGTTCACATTAGAAGACAATTCCATGCCTTTAAAAGGGCTTACGACTGTAGTAGAAATTTTTGTCCTCTCGGCAATCATATCGACCAGCCCAGGAATCACGGCACAACCACCTGCCAAGAATATTTGATCAACCCGGGTATACGGGGTTGATGTGAAGAAAAATTGAATCGCCCGCGTAACTTCTAATGCTGCGCTTTCTAGAAATGGCTCTAAAAGTTCCATTTCGTAGCTATCAGGGAGATCACCCTGCTTCTTTTTTAACTCAGCCTCTTCAAAAGCGAGTCCGTAATTTCTAACAATGTCTTGAGTCAGTTGATTACCACCAAATTGCTGATCGCGCTCGTAAATAACTTCGCCATTCAACAAAATAGAAATGTACGTAACTTTGGCACCGATTTGGAACATCGCATAAATCTGGTCTTGCCCTGCGTTAGGTTGCAACTCGATCAATCGAGCGATTGCTGCCCTTGCGGCGTAGGACTCAATATCCATTACCTTAGCTTGCAAACCAGCTGCTTCAGCTACCGCAACTCTATCCTCGATCTTTTCCTTACGGGAAGCTGCCAGCATGACTTCAATATCCTCCTCCGCATTATTAGCAGCAGGTCCAATTTTGCAAAAGTCGAGACTAACTTCATCCATTGCAAACGGAATATATTGATTTGCCTCGGACTCCACCTGCAGCTCCAGCGCTTGCTCGCTGAGGTTACCAGAGAGGATAATTTTTTTTGTTATTACTGCGGAGGCAGGCATGGCGAGTGCGACATTTTTTACACTAGCACCACTTTTTTTGATTACTCGGCGAATAGCCTCGGAAACTTGTTCAATATTTTCGATATTTCCATCTACGACGGCTCCTTTCGGCAGGAGCTCTGAGCCATAGCGTTCCAATTTGAAGCCTTTATTGCCCCCCTCAGAAATTTCCACGAGCTTAATATCAGACGTGCTGATGTCTAAGCCGATTAAAGGCGGATTTTTTCTACCGAGCAATGATGCTAGATCTAAAGCCAAGGATATCCCCTAAAAAATTACTATTTACATTGCTTTTAGCATAAGGCTATTGCCACATTTTAAGGCAGATGTCGCACGCACTAAACGCAAATTTTCTTTTAAAAACCGCTATTTAGAAGACAATCATCCAAGCTTACATGAAATCCTAGCAATAAGCCCTTCATTGTGTAAAGCATTTTCCGCATAGCATCACTGTTATCCGTTGCCAAATTCCCACTACTGGCAAAAAACTCCCTTCCTTTTCCAACTTATAGGTACTGAGTGCCAGAGTGCTGGAGGCTGAGGATATAATACTTGCTACGATTTCTATTGAAAATTCATTCCATGTCCGAGACACCAGCACCTACCAGCAACACACCAAATACAACTGAACGGAGTTCAAACAAACCGCGTCATTGGGCGTTGCGTATTTTGCTGGGGACTGGTGGAATTTTAATTGGACTGGTTCTAGCCGGAGTGCTTATTCTTGGCTTTGCGCTAACGATGGCTTACCCCAATTTGCCAGAACTGGATTCGATTACCAGCTACCGGCCGAAGATGCCATTGCGGGTATTTTCGGCGGACAACATGTTAATCGCTGAGTTTGGAGAAGAACGGCGCAATGTCGTGCATTTCAATGAAATCCCCGAAATCATGAAAAAAGCCGTGCTGGCGATCGAAGATGATCGGTTCTATGAGCACGGTGGCGTCGATTATCTGGGCATTACCCGTGCGGCTTTACATAATTTGACTGGTGGTGCTAAACAAGGGGCATCTACGATTACACAACAAGTGGCGCGTAACTTCTTTTTATCCAGTGAACAAACCTTTAAACGCAAGATTTATGAAATCTTACTCGCATGGAAAATTGAGCAAAACCTCACCAAAGATCAAATCTTAGAGGTGTATATGAACCAGATTTATCTGGGACAACGTGCCTACGGTTTTTCATCAGCGGCACAGATTTACTTCGGTAAAAGTCTTAAAGAACTCACCATTGCAGAAGCCGCGATGCTGGCAGGTTTGCCAAAAGCGCCCTCCGCCTACAATCCGGTTGCCAACCCAAAACGCGCCACCGTTCGCCAGCAATATATTTTGCAAAGGATGAAACAACTTGGCTACATTACAGAGGCACAGTTCGAGCAAGCAAAAACCGAGGTCTTCCACACCAAAACAGATAGCAGCGAATTTGGCATTCATGCCGAATATGTCGCAGAAATGGCGCGTCAGTTGGTCTACGAGCAATTTAAGGACGAAACTTATACCCGCGGTCTAAATGTCTACACCACCATTACGAAGTCAGATCAGGATGCCGCTTATCTGGCCTTGCGCCGTGGTGTGATGGATTATGAAAAACGCCATGGCTATCGCGGTCCAGAGGCGATCATTGAGATCCCGACAAATAAAGATGCCGCTGACGATGCGATCGAAAAAGAATTAGCGGAACATGCAGTCAGCGACGACTTGGTGGTAGCGATGGTGCTTGAAGCTAGCCCTAAGCTGGTCAAAGCGGTGTTGGTATCGGGTGAAGAAATCCAGATCACAGGCCCAGGACTGACCTTTGCTGCCAGCGGCCTCAGCGCAACAGCGCCAGCCAACAAACGCGTCCAGCGCGGTGCTGTTATCCGCGTTGTGCAAGAGGGTACCAACTGGACAATTACCCAGATACCCGAAGTGCAGTCGGCCTTTGTCGCTGCCAGCACTACTGATGGCGCGATCCACGCTCTGGTTGGCGGCTTTGATTACAACATCAACAAGTTTAACCACGTCACCCAAGCCTGGCGCCAGCCTGGCTCTAGCTTTAAGCCTTTCATTTATTCATCGTCACTGGAGAAAGGACTCTCTCCGGCAACGATTATCAATGATTCTCCGATCAGTTTTGACGCTGGGCAAACAGGCGGACAAGCATGGGAACCCAAGAACTACGACGGCAAATATGAAGGTCCTATGACCATGCGTAAAGGCTTGACCAAATCGAAGAATATGATTTCTATCCGTATTTTGCATAAAGTCGGTGCCAAGTACGGTCAGGAATACACAACACGTTTTGGCTTTCTACCAGAGAAAAATCCGCCGTACCTGACTCTTGCTTTAGGCGCTGGCGCAGTCACACCTTTGCAAATGGCCGGTGCCTATGCGGTGTTTGCTAACGGTGGCTACAAAATCAATCCTTATCTGATCTCCAAAATCACCGACAGCACCGGAAAAGTATTGTCACAGGCAAATCCTGACAAGGCAGGCGATGAAAACAATCGCGTGATTGATGAACGCAATGCATTTTTGATGGATAGCATGTTGAAAGATGTAGTTCGCTACGGTACCGCGACTAAAGCCCTGTCTCTCAAGCGCCCTGACATTGCAGGTAAAACCGGTACCACGAATGACTCATTCGACGCGTGGTTCGCTGGCTATCAGGCAAAATTGGTGGGGATTGCATGGATCGGTTTTGATCAGCCCAAGAACTTGGGTAATCGGGAGACCGGTGGCGGGCTGGCACTGCCGATCTGGATTGGCTATATGCAAAGAGCCTTAAAAGATATCCCGATTGAAGAGCGCGCTGTACCAAACGGGATTATTGCTGCGAATGGGGACTACTACTATGTCGAAAATCCACCTGGCGCTGGCATTCAAAGTTTAGAAGCAGAACCGCCACCGATGATAGAAGAATAGCCGTCTATAAAAGCGCACCAGCCAATCGGTTACTGCGCGCTTTGTGCCTGAGCTAATGCGGCTAACGTCGCGAAAAACTCAGCGCCATCGCGCGTATTGCGCCAATGCTGGCCATCGTATTTATAGTGATAACCACCCGCTTTGGCAGCGAGCCACATTTCTTGCATTGGTGCCTGACTGTTGATGATGATCTTGCTGCCGTTATTGACGAATTCAACTTCCAACACGTTGCCGCTGCGACTGCACTCAACATCCATTTCATCATTCTCAAAGGCTTGCTCAAACACCTGCTCGACTTGTTTGATGCAAGTGTCGGCCAAGGTCAAAAATTCTGTTTCGGTCATGCTACACTCCAGCGAATTCATAAACCGCCATTTTATACGCTAATGCAACTTCCAATTGAAACGGAAACAAAGCAGGCTGATGGCGATTTTTTGCAAACGCCTCATCAGTTTTAAATTAGTTTTAATTTGGATAGGAATCACGATGTTTAAGACACGCATTTTATTATTGGCAAGTGTAGGTATAGTCGTTTTGCTTACAGCTTGCGGACAAAAGGGGCCTTTATTCATGCCGAACAAGTCTGCGCAATTGATACCAACAACTCAGACAGTGCCGGGTGTTCAGACAGTAAATAAATCAGCAGCAAGCTAAGCTTGGCTGCAAAGCCCTGAAGACGTCAAAAGATGTCAAATATTGTCTTAATATACTAGGATAGAGTATTTTTAATCGTCCAATGATTCTATGGACAATAAACATGGCGGATTCAGCTACGAAGAGCAACGGGAGGTAAGTTTTAGTGGGAGTATATCCAAATTATAAAAAACCTCAAACGGCGTTCGATAGCCGAG
>NZ_JBEONQ010000064.1:0-17231 GCF_040544445.1 Undibacterium sp. GrIS 1.8
CCTACCTGTAAAAATAATCGTATTGATGAATTGTTGCCGCTGCGGGCAAAATCGGTTGTTTGCTGATCGTCTAGGTGGGACTGTCGGACGCATACATAAATGTAACACAAAGTAATTATTTGTATCAAAGCTAAACGTACAACCCATATGGATTGCTATTGGCTAGTAGGCTCGCAATGGTTAGGGCAAAACGCCGAAAGTACGTCTATCTTCGGTAGGATTTCTATGGCGGCGACGCAGAGAAATGCGCGCTTGGATTGATAGTCTAATGCCAAGAATAAGGCTGAAACTGCTGAATGTCGTTTCAGTGCTCCTCCAAGAAATTGAGTTTCCGCGGAGGCTCATTCTACTAAGGTGACGTAAAATTAACGTTGCGTCGGACAGAAAATTATTACTTGTAACAAAATCTCCCCGAATTTATATTTTTTAAAACGATTTTTCAATAACTCTTACCGGACGATTCGCTGCCGATACAAGCTACGGTCGATTGCGATGAAATGAAAATGTTGGCTGATTAGTTTTATGCTTTTCGGTGGAAATTCTTACAGTTTTAGGGAGATATTACTTTCAGCAGAATTTTTCATTTCTAACCAATAATGCGATAGGTCTATTAATTTCGCTACAAGCAATAATCATCGTTTTCTAAATAGACAGAGGTATTAAACTGTTCCCGCGTATTAGGTTGGTCGTACCGAATTTGTAAGCTTTTTACACTAGCGCTGAGGCCTAGAAGTATCATCAAAAAAGCACATAGATGGGAAATTTTCGTTTCAAATCGCGCATATCTGATCGAAAGTCTGTATTCGCTTTTTGCATCTCTGACTACCGATAATGCTTTTGATAAAAGTGTCATTAGCATGCTACTTAAGAGCATACATAAAACAAGACTGGTACCAAATAAAAACGTCTTGATTTCTAAACTCATCAGCATGAACGCTATCAGCAAACTTCGGGGAAGCATTGGACGAGTTAACGCGAGTGAGGTAAATTGAGAGTAGGTGATCACATTAGCCTTAGTTTGAGTTAATACCGTGTTAGTTTCAACTAAACTTTGTTTGTGTTTGGTCTTCTGTGCGTCAGAATTTTTTTCGCTATCTATCAATGAATTATGTTTGAAAAAAGGGACTTCGAAGACATGAGTATGATGCAAATGTGATAATGATAGCTTGGCGACAAATCTGTAGGGTGGAAGAATTTCTTGAACCGACTCAAGAAAACCATCGCACTGAACGAAGCCAAAAATTTGATTAAGCTCATTTCCACGGCTTACCTCTACACTAATTTCTTCTGCTGCCCATATGTGTTCGTCTGCTGATTCAGAGAAAAGACGAAAGCGTACTGTATGGCTCATTTCCATGACGTCGAATCGTACGACACCATGCCCTGTGTCAATTCTCCTAATCTCAATCTTACACTTTTCAAGAGGATAGACGTTCTCCTGAAGATATTCTTGGGATACTAGTTTGAGCCGCTGGCGGTTAAATACAATGATCCAAATACCAAACCCAATTATTAAAATGGCGGATCCTAGTTGAACAGAAAACTTGGTCATTACATCGGGTAGAAGTTGAGCCATACCTATGAGTGACAACACGGTCAAGCCTATAAAACTCGATTGAAAAATTTTAATTAGTGTTATTGAAATTGGTTGCTCAGGAATATCTAGTATCGCGTTCATCACCCATGTATTTGCCTCCTTTTCCCCTAAAATAAAATGGAGACCATGTAGAGCACCCAATAGGATGGAGATACTAATAAATAATAAATTCGGGAAGTTATCAGTGCAAATCTGAATTAAAAAATTATACATAAAGTGCTCTTGCGATAGTTTATACGATGCAAAATGGATATAGACACACAAATTTGCTAAACTAAATTTGCAATCGTTTGCTACTGAGATGAGTAGAATATAACTATTAATCCACGCGAAGATTATGTAACGCTCCACTGCAATAACATTACAGTGGAGCGTTAAGGATAAGTGTTGATTTTTATACTCAGGTAGATTGCCCAAAGGTGAGCAGTATCATTTTAAAAATCAACATTCCTCCTGCCGCCACCAAATAGCCACGCAATACGATCATCCAGACTTTGCTGAGCAAGCTGATTTGTGCTGCTGGCAGTTGTGCCACTGGCGGCATGCGCCAGGTATCCCGAAGTGAACGATCTATTGTCACCTGGATGATCTTGCTTTGTCCTTTTCTAGCTTCATACAGGTTGCTCCCTGCTACCGACAAAATAGTAGCTGCAACGCCGCCAACTAATATCCACAAAATTTGCGCTTCAGTAATATCTGGAAATAGAACTGAGGCGGTCAGGATAATGGACATCATCACTAATACCGCGACGACAGCACCCGCAAAATAGTTGATAAGTTTCGAATTTACCCATGGACCGAGAACGTCTTTATCATTACAAAGTAAAAGTAGAAATACCGTAGCGCTAGGCAATAGAACACCAGCTAAAGTTTGTACTAGATTCGTTAGTAGTCCCAAAGGGACTCCTGGCGTTAATACCAACGCCGCCGCAATGGCAATCAAGGCGCAATACACCGCATAAAATCCTTTTGCATCACTTGCCTTACGATGAAGAGAATGCTTGAGTGATAAAACATCGCCTAGTGCATATGCAGTCGATAGCGATACTGCAGACGCACCGATAACACTGGCGTCAATTAATGCCACGGCAAACAAGATCCCCGGAACTCGTCCAAAGTATTTTTCAATTCCTGTCGCTACGGTACCCGCATCGACAAAATTTCCAAACTCTGGCTTACCATCAAAAGCGTGGGCACAAAACGCCATCATCGCTACCGCACCAATAATCACTATTAAGATGCCAAGCCACAGATCAATACGCTCGTATTTGATAAAACGCGGTGTAATACGTTTATCGATTACATAACTCTGTTGAAAAAACAGTTGCCATGGCGCGACGGTGGTGCCGACAATTGCAATGATCAGCAACATAACCTCACTCAACTTGCTATGAGAGGGCATGCCAGGTATAAAAAAGTCATGGGCGATTTGTGTAATTGGAGGATGGATCATGAATGCGACCGGTACTAACAACAAACTACCCATCACCAGTAACATCGCAAAGCGCTCAAAACTACGAAAGCTTCCGGTGGTAGCAGTCGCCATAATGACCAAGGCAGCAGCGGCGATACCCCATACTTTGGATACGCCCAAATAGTCCAAGCCAAGACTGATGCCAATAAATTCGGTCACAATCGTCAACGCATTTAATATGAACAAGTCAATCACGCTAAAGGCGCCCCAGAATTTCCCGAATCGTTCAAAAATTAAGCGCGCATGACCTACGCCGGTGACTGCACCAAGGCGTAATACCATCTCCTGATTGATATATAGGACTGGCACCAGCATCAACAGCGTCCACAATAAGGTGGTGCCGTAGTTTTGTCCCGCCTGCGTGTAAGTACCAAACGCCCCGGCATCATTGTCGCCAACCATCACAATCAAGCCAGGTCCTATGATGGCTAACAAAGTTTTAAATTTGCGCCACCAGGTGTTACGTGGCGCATTGTCATTGGCACCAATTGACCCGAAAGCGCCATGAATATCTCCGATATGCGCCTCGTCAAGCACGGCCGAGGTTTGGGTCATAATTTTTCTTGCTGTCGTATTAGTTGACATAATTCTCCTCCTCAGAATTCGGTATGTAGTCGTAACATCAGAACATTCACTGGTCCACGATCGCCGTTATATGCAGGATTTACGATGCGTTGATAGCCAGCGGCAAGCCAAGTAGCTTTGTACAAGTTGGCGTTATAAAAGGTTTCGATAATGCGCTCTGGCTGATAGTTAAGTTGACCGTCGCCGATAAAGGCTCCAAGGCCACCTAAAGATAAATATTTTTGATGTATTCCACTCAATCCGTTCTGCGCAACCGCGATACCGGCACTATCTTTGGGCCGTTCCCAACGATCACCTTTGACTAATAGGCCAGCGGTAATGGATCGTTCTATCTCTGTGAAAGAATAAGTTTCGGATTTACCATCAGCCCAACTAGCGCGCGCGAATACACCGATATCAGATCTCAGACTTTGCTCGAGACTAAGGCCATAACCGATTTTAAAATTTTCGCGTCGGACACTAGAAACATCGGGAACGCTGCCATTGACTTGCGCATAAACGATTGCATCCTCGTAATTGCCCATGATCTCTTTATTACGAAATGCCATCAATCGAACTTTACCTGCCATATCATTGATTGTATGGCTACGCTCTATCTCAATTTGATCCCCGTGATGCTTCATGATGCGAGTATCCAACGGCAGACCATTCGACTCTGCCGGCCCCATGAATCTACCTACGCGCAATGCCCAGTCATCATAATAAAGTTCCGTAGTAAATCCGGAGGTATAACCACGTGCGTCAGCTGCATAGTCATAAGCGCCGTGTGTTAAGAAAGACCAGTTTGTAAATTGTGTCCGTGGATCATGTGAATAAGCATTGTTATCGAAAAGGTCGATAACGCCAAGGTTACCTACCGTTACCACAAGACGACGTTTATCTACCATTCCAGCCAATTGGTTCGGCGCAGACTCGACTGGGTCACTACCACCATCGAATCCAAAGGTTTGCTTTAGATAGGCACGAGCTCGATAAAATTTAGGGTTAGGACCACTAGTTTTTTGCTGCTCACTATTGGTCAATCCGCCTAAACCGTGTAGTTCAGAAAACGGCACGGCTTGTATCATTTCTGGATTGAGATACAGCTCTGCACCTTTCCAAGGGCGGTAACCGAGAAAGGCGGTTGCGGTCAATGAATACGCATGCTCAGGGTCAGTACCCAAACTGTTAGTTCCGCTATACAGTGCGCTGAAAGACTGCTTTCTTTGCCAAAGATAAGTGGCCTGAAATTTAGCATTCCATATTTCTTCAGAAATAGTTTGTACAATTGGCTCTGAGGAAATCGGTTCTTGTGCTTGAACAATCAAAGGCAAACTCAACAGCCTAACGAGCAAAAAACTGATCAAAAATTTAATTTTATTTTGGTGCATTGGTAACTCCTTGGGGTGGATCGTCCTCTGCAAAAATCGCTACGACGACATGCTTAAGTGATTTGTGCAGAAGTTCTGTAAACACAAAGAGCCCAACATCAACAAGATGTTCTCGTTGCCCGATACTGCACCTGCGACCGTAGACGCAATTGCATGACGCAAGCAGAAAAATCTGCTTGTGAATTCTCAAAGCAAAACTATATAAATAAATCGGTTACATAGCCCATTGGTATAGGGGCATATAAAGCGAAAAATTTACAGTTAATTCAAGTAGTGGGATAAACAGAGAGATGAATGAATATCATCTTTGAGATACCACCGTCTGCCTACAGCAAGACGATGGCAAAGGAGTTCTTGCCGATCTTACCGGGACAGAGCCAAATCAAGAATTTGGCAACTACAACAATCGGAACAAGTGCCCATGAAGGGACTCCATAAAATGAAAACAACGCGACTATAAACTGCGAAATTTAATGTGTCAATACTTTTAAATCGTATAAATAATATCCTATGCTGGAGGATACGATTTAGTTAAAAAAAATTTAAACGGAATGAAAAATGACGATTAAAGAACGACGATTAATCAGCTAAGATAAGATGTCATCGTTTAAATAGTGCGACGGGAGGAACACCTTTCCATAGAACACTACGTACACTTTTTTCCAGTCCAAGTCGACTGACTAAGCTAACCAGAATCGCGCGCTCAGGAACTGTGCACCATAGCTGAATCACGATACGGGTTAGTACGCCATGTACTTCGGGTTCTATTTCGAACGTTTGCACTCCAGCTTTTATTTGGGGTACATATTGTTTCATCAGTGCTTCCACATCAGACGCATTTTCTGTTCTGCAAAAAGTAACGATCTCGTATAACATTTTTTGTTCAGAGTGAGTGAGGATGGCGTCTGTTGGATCTGGATATAGTCGTTTAGAAAATAATTTAAAAAAATGGAATGTCATGATGAATATCCTTTCCAATATAGGGTGAGACTTTGTGATTAAATCACCCGAGCTTATGCACAAAGGATCAGGTGAGATGCCTCACTTGCAATAAGTTACTTTATTTGACACAAAAGTATGCTGCAGTAGATGCCGCTATCCGAGTTAATTGCGTCGCCACAATCGTGAATTTGCTTGGCAATGGGGTCTCTGGAATAGCCAACGCGTTGTGAGGATAAATAACTGGCAGATTAGATACGAGAAGTCCGAAGTTCATGATACTGATCCTAATAGGTAGGCGTGCGTAGAGCAGTGGTTGATTAGTGAATGCGGCACTCTCTCGTGCTTACCAATTCACAATCATACTGATTGCTCCAAAACGCGATTTGAATAAAAAGTAATCGTTTTAAAGTTCTACAACTGGGGTCGTCAGGCAAGAGATAATCTCCGGTTCGTGCATCAACACTTGCAGTTTCGTACAAGCGGCTCTCTTTGCCATATCCACGGCAAAATTCGTCTGTAGATACTCGGGCGCGAAAAAACAATCCTATGTTTTTATGCCAGAGTACTAATAAAATAGTGCGCATTAATTACGAGACGACGAAAAAATTTCGAGTCGTTAGGAATAACGCTAGTTGCGAATTAATTGGGGAACTGCAAGATGCGCATAATCTGGTCATTTAACCAAGCTACGGCCATAAAATGGAAGGAGTCTGGTAAATTTAGTGCGCTATCGAAGCAGTGCCGCTACTGTAGTGGTCCAAGGTAATGCCTTATCAAAATAAAGTGCCGCAATAATGCTCCTGACTTATTGCCAATGTCAAGCTACTTTTTAAGCTCTACAAATATTTCGTAATTTCTTTAAATTCCCGAACAGTATCTGCCGCGTTATGCGACTTTGAGTTAGCCGCGATTTGAAGACAATGATCGATGTGATCATGTACAAACTTTTTTTTTGCATTGGTGATTGCTTTTTCCACCGCTTGCAATTGCTGTGCAATTTCGAGGCAATCGCGATCCTCTTCTAACATTTCAATAATGCTTTTTAAATGTCCGTTGGCGCGCTTTAGGCGTTTAATAATATCTGGATGTGATGTGTGTGTACTCATTTTTATCTTTTCCTGCCATAGCCTATTCTAGTAGCTAAGTTTATATGGTTAAACACTTCCTTGTATTTTTTTAACGTATTCATTTAATGGATGAGAATAAAAAGATTATTGATAGTTGATCTTGCTACTGACGCTCATAGACTGCTTTCTTAGATAAGTAAGTAAATCGCGATTGGATTTGGGTCACATAACTCAGAGCCTCGTCAATATTTAATGCGTAAAGTGGGCGTTTGTTCAGCCGGTTGAGCATTAAATGGAGCTCAAACTGAGACATTAATACGGGCTTCTCGCGTATAGCGTTACCAAAATATTTTAGTCATAAAATGACTTTATTTTGATGGTTTTTTTACTTGACATCTGAGTCAACGCGAAATTACAATCCGTCCCATCGCATCATATAGGAGTCCTATCTTGGACAGTAGTGGTAGTTATTTACGTAGATGGGCTTTCTGCCCTGTGATACACGCAAACACCAAGTAGACGCTCTTCTCTGCTCCAGTTTGCGCATGCGCAGACTGAGGTGCCTCGGCGATCTTTATCGCCTTAGTAACGTCCCCATCCAAAACTTTATTAGACCTGTCTGCTCCGCCGATCTACTTGGCATGGGCAACGACGTCGATGTCGCATACTACAAAGTGGGAGTATGTTTCACCTTGCAAGGGGATTGTAGTGGATTGGCATATTTTTACTCTTCGGGTTTTTCTTGCTCTGATATTAGGTTCGCTCATTGGAGCTGAGCGACAAATCAGGCAGCGAATGGCAGGTCTCCGCACTAATGCGTTGGTTGCTGCCGGCGCTTGTTTATTCGTGACGGTGTCAGAGTTTTCAGGAGATCCGCAAGGGCACGCGCGGATTGCGGCGCAAGTCGTTTCTGGAATTGGATTTCTCGGTGCTGGTGTCATTATGCGAGAGGGATTGAATGTGCGCGGCCTTAACACGGCGGCAACGCTATGGTGCTCGGCAGCAGTGGGTGTTTTGACCGGTTTGGGTTATCTGCTCGAAGGATCGATTGGCGCAGCAGCGATTTTAGGTGCCAACGTGTTACTCAGACGGTTCGCTCAGTTAATTAACAGCCAGGGCTTACAGAGTGCCATCGAAATCGACCAGCTTTACAAGGTCACTATTGTCTGCCGCGCAGAAGACGAAGTACATGTGCGAACCTTGATATTGCACATGTTAAATGGTATGCCACAATTGATGATCCAGTCATTACATAGCGAGGATCTACCTGCCGCAGGACAATTGGAAGTGCGGGCAGAGCTCATTACTTCTCCGAACAATCATTTCCACCTAGAACAGATTGTAAGCCGTATTAGCCTTGAAAAAGGCGTTAGCGCTGCACGCTGGGCCGTACTCAATACACCATTGATTTAGCCGAAAATAATGCCTTACAAAATATCATCAGCTAACTATAGGATGAGGCAATTCCTCGCTTCTTTCGCCCAAGCCAATCATAAAGATATGCACGTAAATGTAACATCCGAGAGCCACTAAAGTTTCTTGTCGCACTTAAATCTTAACACTGCCTAAACTGATTTTTGAGAATCGAATTACTTTTTACAACACTCGTTTGCCATGTATTTCCCTGCCTGTAGCGCAGTTTCAAAGTCTGCGGCAGACATTTGTGGACCAAATCTTCTGCGCAACTGGTCTTCGGATATATTTACATTACGTACGATTGCATCGGCAACAGTATAGGTAAGTGACATCTTTGTATCTCTCGGAAGCAATTCTCCAGCAAGATATACTTGTGCCAATAACGCCATAGCGAATGGTTCGCCTTGTTGAGCCGCTGCCACTAGATTCGAAACGGCTCCCTCTTTCCATTGCTGCACAATAGGATCATCACGGTTAGCAATCAAATCAATTGATTTGCCGTATGGTCCCTCCATGTAGAAATCTATCTGCGCTTTAACGTTACCGCCTCGCGCTGCCATGGATAAAAAATATAATCGTTCGCGCACTTGGGCTGGAGTAACGCCTTTACATATTTTTTGCAAGTCTTCTCGTTCACGTAAAAATTGTTCCCGATCAGCCGCATTCTCGAATTTAGCAATTGCGTCATCGTTATTGGCACAAACGGATTCAGCCTGATACACATGGTATGCCGCTTCCTGGTTTCCGGCTCGCGCAAGGGAGCTCCATTTAGAAATAAAATCACTGGCGGTGAGTCCGCCAAAGTCTACAGCTCTTCCATTACGCCCGTAAATAACATTAGGTATGTTTTTGTCTGTGACTTGAGTATCAGATTTTACTGGCCCACCCAATACGAATGGAGATACACCCCAATTATTTATCCCGGGTCGACTATTGCTGGAAATCGGTTTATTTTCTTTCTCTTCTAATTTATTTGATGCAACGAGATCAAGTGCTCCGGAAAAGTAGAAGATGGCGCAAAGTCCAACGCCGCTTAACATCAATAAAGTACAAGTAGAAATTTTCACAAAATTTTTTTGAAAGTGGCAAGAACACTAAATTATCTTGAGGATTTAGCTGAATGATTCCAGTAAACTCGATTGACCATTAATGAGACTTCTCCTCGCTGATAAAGAAACTGCAGCGGCTCCTTAGTGGCAGCCGATGCAGCGTATTAAAAAGCAAATACCAACGTTATTGCCACAGGTAGCAGTAAGCTTGGCTAGCCTCGAGATTGTCTCCTTCAGTTCCGTCCGCCGCCACTTCTTTAATGAAACCATCAGGGTGAGCATTATCTGGAGTTACATTGCAATTGTTGTGAACCCAATGGATGCCTAATCCGTTGGTACCGTGTTCGACTCACGGGAGGCCCACCAAATATAACGAAAATAACCCTTATGAATCATGGGTTTAACGTAAATAAACATTGGTGGTGATTGGTGTTAATTTGATGTAATTGCTCAATACCGATGTCCCAAGTTTGTCCCAAAAGCCGCCCCACAACGGGCGGCTTTTTTTCCGATTAACATTAGTGTTTGTTGTCATCGCGAGACGTTTACAAAAAATATTTGCGATGATCGGAATTATTTGGAAGTTGGCAGCCCCTCGCAACTTACAGCAATATTTCCGGCATATCGTGCAATAAGAGCAGAATTCTCTTGAATTTGCATAAGAAAAAAAATCTAAAAAATTATCCTTTTTCGACAAAAATATAGATATAAAAGCAGGGTATTCGCTTTTAATTAAATCGTGTCGTTTTCCGATAAAAATTCCCGCTTTGCCTTGATTGGAATCGCATTTGCTTGACGCAAATTTTGGCGATAACGTGTTTCCACGAACCTAAATGTGGGAATGAAATGAGCAATAAAAGCCAAATAGCATTACTACTCGACGAAATCAAAAAGGCCAATCTGGCTGAACCAATTTCGCAGCTGCCACAACTTCTTTTTTCTGACGATATCTCTAGAATTACTGGCCTGAGTATAACCACCATCAGGCATTACACAGGAAATGCTGAAAAATTTGGACACCTGCTTCCACGCTGGTTTAAATTGCCTGGCGCACGGCGCTTGGCATGGCTTCCTGGAACGGTTACAGATTGGATCCAGGCTGGGATAAATGCCGCGCCACAACCGAAACGTCGACGCGGCCGACCAACTAAGGCAAGCCAAGCACAACACGGACATTAATGATGTCCGTTCCGAATCAATTTCACTCTGAGAAAAAAACGGCTGACCTGCTGCTGTTTGTTGAGCAGATGTGGACGAAGGCGAAACAACGAGACGAGCGCGAACCGTTGCCGCGTACGCTCACACACAAGAATGTGGTGCAGTTGCCCTTCTGGCCGGAAGTAGCGAGAGGTGTGCCGAATGTAGCGCTACGGTCGGCCTTGTTCGGTGCGATCAAGAAGGGCGCACGCGCCTACCTTGAGCGGAGGGAGATACACGCGCAAGAGGGAATCCGCATTGTCTACACTGGGGCGCGCCTTGACCAAGGCGACCTCGATGTATGGGAAACCATTTTGCACACCGTGCGCCTTCAGGCGCTGGGCGATGAATGCCGCGTGACGGCGTACCAGCTCCTGAAGGTGATGGGCAAGACCGACACAGGGATCAACCGCGACACACTCGACCGCCGCGTAAGTCGCATGAAAGCGACGAGCCTAAACGTGACGGTGGGGCGTTACGGGTATGAGGGGAGCTTGATTGACGAGGTATTTCGCGATAAGGAAACCCGCCAGTACATCATTCGGCTGAATCCTAAGCTCAACGCCCTGTTCGCCGCCGATCAGTTCACGCAGGTCGATTGGACGGTGCGTCAAGCACTGGACGGCAAGCCGCTGGCTCAGTGGCTGCATGGCTTCTACGCCAGTCACGCCAAACCGTTTCCGATGAAGGTGGAAACGCTACACAAGCTCTGTGGCAGCGAAGGCGAGCTGCGCCGATTCCGGCAAACGCTCGGAGACGCGCTTAGTGATGTCGTCGCCGCTAGCGTTGCCAACGGCCAGAAGTTCTGCTTCGAAATGATTAATGACCTGGTGCACATAAAGAAGAAGGGTAGTGCCACCCAGCAACGGCACTTGGCCAACAACGCGAAGCCGCATCGACGCGGGCCGTGAGTGCCGTTGCAGCGGGTGCAAAATGCCGTTGCAGCGGGTGCGCTTTACCGTTGTTGCAGGTGCGCCTTACCGTTGTAGCAGGTGCGTTTAAAGTATGTAAAATCGTCCGGAAGGGCAGTATCCATGCGGGTTTCGATAAGTTATCCACAACTCGCTAATCTTTACTAATCTATCTTTAATCAGTGGACTGCGCTTCGCGCACAAGGAAAGACCGAACGGAGCGGATGCGCTTGAGGCGCACCGTAGAAGTGGCAAGGTCGCGTCCTGCGGCGCGATCTCACCATTCGGCGCTGTCCTGGCGTAGCCAGGCTGCGTCTGGCTACGCCAGATGAGACTCAAATCGCCTCGCTGCGGATTGTTTGGTCGGTGTTTAGTTTGGCTTTTAGGGGGGGCAAGTATTTTTTTATATGTTCTTATCGAGCATTTTACGCACCAGCTCACCGGCATAAATCCCGGCATTATTCAGCTGGCGCACCCAAGCGCCACGGTTCGGGCTCCATTTAAAACCATTGCGTTTTAAAACGTTGCGCACTTCTTCGGCTGGCTTGCCGTCAAATTCGAACATAACGCGGTTCTCGGCGGTGTCTTCGCGATACGTGTACCCTTCGCCCTGTTCTTCTTTATCGGCGCGTGTAGCGGCCTTTCCGAGCTCCTGGATGCGGTCTTTAATACGGCGCATGTTCGCGTTGTTATTGGTCAAGGCATAGGACGGAAAACCAACACGGCGGGAATAATCAGGTGTTTTCAGTTTTTCGATTTGTTCCGGCGTCCAGCCGATCGCGGCCAAACCTGCAACATCATCTTTTTTCAGCAAAGAATTAGTCTTTTTCATTTTCTCTTGCATTGCTTCCAAGCCGTCCAGCTGGCCGCGAAGCTTTGCGAGTGCGTCCGGGTCATCGCTAGAGATGCCGCCCCTGCCGACGCTGGCGGCGCGGCTCTCGTAGTGTGCGGCGGTCTTGCTCAGTTCGTGTGCCTTGTCCATCGAGCGGTGAATTTTTGCGCGAAAATTACGGTCGCGGCCTTCAGAATGGTGATCGATCAAAATCGGCTGACCGAATGGAATAACGGAAGCTAATTTTTGCGTTCTGGTGAAAATCATTGTGCTTTGCGTTTGTGCCTGGCTGGCCAGTTCTTCAAAACGGGCGCGGCGGGCTTCTTGTTTGGCTTCATAGTGGTTCATGGTGGGATCTCCGAAAAGTGAATGGGGGGGTGGTGCTTAATGCACCAGGTACAAAACAGGGGCAACGATCTGAGCCGGCGCCACTTTCGGCGCTTGACTGGCCGCGACTTTCGCCACCCAGCGTGAAATGCATTTATTGGCATACCCGATTGATTTTTGCGCTTCCTCGATGTCGGCAGCAAAACGGACAGGAACCAGCGGGATTAATGCCGTTACAGCTTCGATATGACGCCCCAGGCGGGTTTTAACGTCCATCCTGATAAATTCCTCTGTCGTCGCTCCGCCCAGGTCGTTACGGCTCCAATCCATAGACTGAACAGCACGGCGAAATTCGGAAATTTTGAGTTTTTTGGTAGTCATGATGTTTGTCCTTTGGTTTTCAATTTGCTTCTTAGATGCTTGTTCGGCGGATACTTGCTTTTGTTTTTCTGAATTCATTTTTGTTTTCATGGCGCATATTCCTTTTTTTAAAAAATTTGCTTCTTGAGTGGTGTCCCGGCGTTAAGGCATGGTTAGCAGGACGCATAAGAACGCCATGCAAGGGGAACGCGGAATAAAAAGAGAGTGCCGCAGGACACGAACGGCTTTATGCCGCGAAAGCCTCTTGTATGGTGTTCGCGCCCTGCTAAACGTTTTGCCTGTTAGCCGGGGCAATGCTCAAGAATTTTTGAAATGTGGCAGCACGAAAACGGTTTAAAAATGGGTTCGGAAAAACGGGCGCACCGCGCCCCTATAAGCGGCATAGCCGCTTACTAATCAGGTCTTTAGATTTCCTGCAGGGCGCAAAGCGTCGTGCTTGCAGTGTGGGGATAAGCTGACGGCTAAGGGGGTGCTTTAGCTGCCCCTTATTGAGTCGGTCTTGTTGTTGACTTTGGACATGGGATTGAAGCCCGCCAGGGGTGCCCGCTAATCTGTTCTATTCCACAGGTATCCCGGTCTGCATCCTGGTACTGAAGAAGTGCAAGAAGCCGAACAACGTGCTCTTTATCAACGCCAGCGGTCCGGAAAATTTTGAGAAAGGCAAACGCCAGAACCGCCTCATGGATGAACACATCGCCAAGATCATCGACACCTACCAATTCAGGAAAGAAGAGGAGCGCTATTCCAAGCAAGTCTCGATGGAGCGAATCGCAGAGGAAGGATATAACCTCAATATCTCGCGTTATATCAGCACCGGTACTCCGGAGAAAGAAATTGTCCTGAGCGATGTGAATGCAGAGTTGATCGATTTGGAGAGAAAAATCAAAGAAGCAAAAAAAAGACACAACGAATTCCTCAAAGAACTCGAGCAGCTGTTATTGCCATGATTATTCCATGTGTGATTGTGCAAGTCTGCTAGCGAAGAGAAAAAAAATGTGGGTATTTCGCGCCAAATATTTTTTGGCTATTGGCTGCTCAGTCAAGTTGGCAGCCATCTGGGGGAGGCTATGTTGGCGACAAAACAGACTTGTTTTTTGTCCAGCGTAGGCATTGAATGAGATGATCAACATTAGGCATATCAAAAGTCGCATGATTATTTTATTTGACTGCATTCAATAATCAACAATGACTAGGGCACTGATTTCGTTGACCATTTCACCTGGCACCGTATTTAGTCAACAAAGACGCAATGGCAGTATTTTTTCTCTTCGTTGCTAATTCAAGCATTGTTTCGCCTTTTTCATTTACGGTATTCGGGTCGGCACCACGCTCCAATAATGCGTTGACGGCATAAACTTTTTCACGAATAACAGCAATCCCTAATGCAGTAGTACCTCGTAATGCACGTGTATTAATGTTAGCTCCGTTGGAGATTAATTTATCTAGTAACCCCAACATCTCTGCACTGTCTGATTCTTCAGTAGATAACACCAGCTCCATAATGGGTCTTAACCCACTTGTATTAACATCAGAATTTGCTCCTTTATCTAACAGCAGATTGGCAATCGCAAACTGGTGGGAAGCAAGTGCAAAATTAAGTGCTAGTAGCACGCCGTTATAATGCCTATTCACATCGGCACCATTCTTGATAAGCAATTCGACTATGGTTTGATTGTTTCTATTTCCAATCGCATAATCGAGCGGAGTAAAATCAGTCTTCTTTCCTTCGATTGTGAAGGATAATGAAAGATTAACGTCTACTCCCCAATCAAGTAAAGTACGCAAAGCTTCCAAGTTGCGAGCATCTATTGCTGTGATCATTAGGGCAGACTGAACCGAGGGATCAACAGCCATCTTTCTGACAGATTTAAGTGCTGTGCGTAATTCATTTACTTGATCATTTTTGATATAGGTATTCAATACTTTGATATCATTTTTTTGATGTGCATTCGCGTCACTTATTTGTGTCCACAGAATTAACGAAAGAAGTAGCACTTTCATTATTGAGTTCATCATTTGTGTCCCGCTATCGTATTTAAGTAATCTTGCATTTCTTTGTATTTTCTTTGAGACATTAAATTGTGTGCTGTTATGTATTGATCATCAGTTAAGCGGCCACTTCCCCATGCGTCTTGCAACTTAAATTCAATTGACGCATCAGTAATAGCCCCATGCTTCTCGGTATCAAGCAAAGCTATACCGGTGTCAAGTAAAGGAGTAGCAACGCGGGTAACAGCCACGCCCACCGCAGAAGTAATACCCCTGATCGCTAGCTTAGATGCAGCCGCCGCTTTACCATATTCTTTTTCTAATCTCGGCACTTCTACTTTACGGTGCTCACCATATAGCGAATTAGAAAAGTATTCTTCTTTTGGCGCAGGCAAGGTAGAACTGCCACTTCCCAAGGCTTTGGAATAAGTACCAAAACCATCGCGCTTCATCATGTCTTTTATCGTATTCTCTGCCCATGCTGTAGGAATGCCCGTCGGCGCTTTACCCTGAAGTAAACTTCCAAGTGCACCAACCACTGCGCCGATAGCGGTATTGCCAGCGCCACCAGCTAAACTCATTCCCTTGCCTAATGATTGAAACTGAGGGATTTTCTGTAGCTTTATCCACGCTTCAGGATTGGATGTTTCTAATTCCGCCAGCACTTTATTTAACTTCGATGGATTGGTCTTTAAGTATTCAAGATACTCTTCATAATCCCTTAATTTAGGAATGTGTTTTCGTGCGGCTGCAATGGCTGCTTTGGCGTCATCGTAGCGTTTTTTCTGCTCTTCAGCCGTCATTTTCCCAGGTACATGATGAATCATGCCCCGAGTGTTAAATTGTTGCAGTGTTCCATTAATTTTAATTGTGCTGTTAAGGTTTGCAATCTCACTAGTCCGCTGTTTCTGCCATTTGGCAAGATCTTCAGGCGATGCTGGGGAGGAATTTTGGATTCCCGTACCATCGGTAAATACAATAGGTTTTTTATCATCAGGCATTTTATTTACCTCTTCTTTATTGTTTGCCGTTCATCCAGCACATATCCCCATCGCGCACTACTGGTATATCGTTTACTAAAACGGTTGCCTCATGTTCTTCTACCCAGACGATTCCGTTGCGAGTTTGAGAGAGTTTGCCGCCGTCAGGACATGCCGGTTCATTACCTTTTACTTGTGGTGCGTAAGAACTTTTGTAGAGAAACACCGGTTCATCGGTAAAAAAGACATCCGGCGAGCAGCTTTCGCTTTGCGATAAATCACAGGCGATGATGTAGGGAACTACACGTTTTCCGCTACCCGATGGCGTCCAGCAATAGTCTGGGTCTAGGCATACGGCGACAAACTTCGCGCTTTGTCGTGCGCCTTCCGGTGTTGTCATGCTGCGTCCTTTTGGCTAAGTTGTATGTAAGCGGGTTGATCCAACTCAGGAAGATTGGCGCGATAGAGTAGCGTGAGTTGGTTCAGGGTGACATCAATATGCACGGTGTCTAGCCGCATTTCTTCTAGCACTGGTTCGGCCAGATAGAGGTCTTGGTATTCAAGCGTAAAGGCATAGCCAGGTAAGCGCATTGATAATGTTTGGTCGCTACGTCGTGAGCTGGGGATAACTCGGTATAAATTGATGTAGGCATCTGCCGCGAGTTGATCCAGTTGCAGATCAGGGTGAGCACCATTCCAATACAAGGGATTAAAGTCTTCTGGCAAGAGCGGGTTGCGCTGTTGTTCCCATTTCTCATCAAAGGTGCCAGCCAAATCAATACGCGGTGTCCAGTGTTTGGGCACTGTGCCCCAGCCTGCCAAGGGATAAGGCTTGTGCGGTGCTGAGGGCAGTGACTTTTTATGCACCTCAATTTGCGGTGCGGTAAATGTGCGATGCTTGCACGCCCAGCGCTTAGCCCAACGACTGGCAAATAATCGACCTCGTTTTGTGTGCTGCCTGATTGCGGATGTCGTTGGCAAATAACCGCGCCCAAGCGGATTGCCGGAATGCGCAAAATGGGGTCGATTTGTTTTAGGTGCAATAAGTGACGGTAGGAGATCGAGCACTGGCGTGGGGGTAGTTCTGTAAGTCAATGATTTTATTAAGGTTTCA
>NZ_JBEONQ010000065.1:0-16873 GCF_040544445.1 Undibacterium sp. GrIS 1.8
TTTCTAACCGTAGTGCGTAAATTTGGTATCGTTCGTCTTGGGTTAGGTGTGTATAGCGCATATTCGGCAACTTTCGACTGGCTGGTCAAAAGGCATGAATGCTATCGCATCTGACCCTTTGACTTTTTATTCAATGTTGCTCTTCGTACTTGAATCCGCCGTATTATTTAAAAAATTACTGGGCAGTATATTCAATAATTGCACAAATTGATTGATGATATAAAGAGATCAATTGACGCGAATTATTGCCTGTCAAAACGAGTGACCCACGGGATATTTTGCGTCGAAGACAAGATTTTTCCCCGCGTTGATAAGCTCAGTTTGATAAACGTTCTTTTCCGCTGTAACCCCACTTTGGCGCCACGTCTTTTTCAGATTGCGATCATCAAAACAATAGCACTGATTGCCTGTCTTAAACACAATAAATTTACTAGAGTCCGCGTTCGTATGTTCGTGATCGCACATACACGACAAGCCGATCTCATTACAGTGTTCTTTGATTGATAGCTGCGTCCACTAAGGGGGGCGACCAAGTTTTCCTTCATCTCACTAGGTTACCGCATCAATTTGCGCTAACGCTTTACCTTTTCATGTGCTCATTTAAAACCGCGCAGTCTTGTTCGAACATATCCTTCTGAAAGACCACCGTGGATAAACTATTTCGCCGTATTCGCTTCTCGGTCTCTGTCTCGGCCTTGATTACTTTGGTGATCGGTCTGAGTCTGACCGCCATATTGTTTGCGTCGATACGACAGGTAGAATCTGAGCGCCAGAGCAACCAGTTTCTGCAAAATGCCAAATTATGCTCGGTGGCGGTATCAGAAGGTTTGCACGATGCGGTTGAACAGTTGATGGTATTAAATCAATTATTCCGTAGTATGGGAGTCGTAAGTCGTGAGCAATTTAAGAGCTTTACTGCACCGCTGCTGCAACGTTATCCGCAAATTCAAGCACTGAGTTTTCAGCGTCTTGTCATGCAAAGCGATCGCCAGGCGTACGAAGCGAGAATGCGTCAGTGTCTGCCTAATTTCAGACTAAGCGAAGTGCTGGGTGGCGAGCAAAAACCTGCTGGCATACGCGATAGTTATAACGTCATTGAGTACATAGAACCGAGCGCGACTAACGAGCAGCTGCTGGGGATTGATACCGCCATTACGGCGGATCAGACACAGGCAAGACTGCGTTCACGCTCCACTGGTCTGGCAGCCGCGACCAGCCTGTTGCCGGTCATACAGCACAAAACCTGGCATACAGGTTTTATGCTGATGGTGCCGGTATATATGCAAGGTGCGCCGCTAGATACCGCCGCTTCACGCAATCGCGCGGTGATTGGCGAGACTGCAGCAATCTTGCGGGTAGATCATTTGATCGACAGCATACTCGGCAGCCGAGGCTTTTTAGCCATGCCGGGCCTGGTGATTAGTATTTATGCAGGGCCAGGCAATGATCCGCAGTATCTGGCCTTCCAGCACCACGCTGCAGCTAAAACCATAGCTGAAACCGCATCTAAAACTGTAATTGAAACTGTCGCTGGAGCGCGGCCAAGCACAGACAGTAATTTCTCGCTATTACCACGCTGGCTATTTTATGATCGCGCTACCACGGTCACCGATAATTTCACATTAGGCGGCAATCCCTGGCACATCGAAATTGCAAAAACACCCGTGCTGTTTACTGCCAATAACAACGGCTCTTTCTACGTTCTGTTAGGTGGTATTTTATTTAGCTTGCTGGCCGCAGCTTATGTATATTCATTAGTCTCACGCAAGGCAATCATAGAGAAGGTAACGAGTGAACGCACGGCAGCCTTGCAATTTGCCAACCTGCGCTTATGCGAAGATTTAGCATTACGCAAACGCACTGAAAAATCTTTACGCCTGCGCGAAAAAGTGATTGAAGTATCTTCCAACGCCATCATCATTTGCAGTGCCGACGCACCAAATTACGCGATTGAATATGTTAACCCGGCTTTTGAGCATGTCAGTGGTTATGCCGCAGCGGATGTCGTCGGCCGCAGTCTGGAATCTTTGCAAGGCAGCGGTCAGGATCAGCAAAATATAGAGGAAATACGTACGGCATTGCGTGAGCAACGCGAAGGCCACGCACTGCTGCGCAATCACCGCAAAGATGGCAGCGGTTATTGGAGCGATCTTTTTGTCGCGCCGGTAAGAGATGACAGCGGCACCATCAGCCATTTCGTCGTCGCGCAATATGACATCTCGTCAGTAATGCGGTTTGAGGCCGAGCTAGCGTTCCAGGCCAAACATGACAGCTTAACTGGCCTTGCCAACCGCAATCTCTTGCGTGAGCGCCTGACCCAGGCGATAAGCAACGCTGACCGCAATAACAATAAAGACGACGACGGTAACACTAATAGCAATGCCATCTGGGTGGTGTTTGTCGATATTGATCGTTTTAATTTTGTCAATGACACTCTCGGTCATGAGGCTGGTGATGAGCTATTAAAAACTTTGGCCGGACGCTTGCAATCTGCCGTGCGTGAGGCCGACACAGTAGCGCGACTAGGTGGCGATGAGTTTGTCCTGGTACTGCCAGAACAAACTGACGATGGTAATGGTAATAGCAATGGAAACAGTAATGGCCTAGCTGTCTTGCAGCAGATCATGGATGCCATCGCTCAACCATTAATGCTAAGCGACTATGAATTTTTCTTAACTTGTAGCATCGGTATAGCGACCTATCCTTTGGATGGTGTAACGGCAGAAGGCCTGATCAAACACGCCGATATCGCCATGTACCGCGCCAAAGAAATGGGCCGTAATAGCTACCAGTTTTATACGCCGGCGATGAACGAACGCACGCTAGACCGGCTAAGTATCGAAGCCGATTTACGTCATGCATTAGAGCGCAATGAGTTTGTGATCCATTACCAACCGCAGATCAATTTAAGCAACGGACGCATCGTCGGCATGGAGGCACTGCTACGCTGGAATCATCCGGCACACGGCATGATTGCACCTACACGTTTTATCGGTCTGGCAGAAGAAATGGGCTTGATTCTGCCGATTGGTGCTTGGGTTATCCGCACGGCATGTATAGATACTAAAACATGGCAAGACGCTGGCTTTGCGCATTTGCGGGTGGCGGTCAATTTATCCGCCCGTCAGTTCACCCAAAAAATGCTGGTGCAATCGATCTCCGATATTTTGGAGGCGACCGGATTAGACGCCTCTTACTTAGAGCTGGAATTAACAGAGAGTATGGTGATGAGCGATGTTGAAAGCGCGATTGCGATTTTGCGTAATCTAAAGAGCTTAGGCATCCATATCTCTATCGACGATTTTGGTACCGGCTACTCTAGCCTGTCGTATTTACGACGCTTTCCGATTGATGTACTAAAAATTGATCAGTCCTTCGTTAATGATATTACGGTGGATACCGATGACGCCGCCATCGTTGCATCGATCATCTCACTCGCCCATAGCCTGCGTTTAAAAGTAATTGCAGAGGGGGTCGAAACTACCGAACAATTAGACTACTTGCGGGCACATGGATGCGACCAGGTGCAAGGCTATTTATTCAGCCGCGCCGTTGCCGCCGATGCGTTTGAAAAACTGCTGGAATCCGAGCGAAGTTTGTTGCAGACGACTGAGTAAATGATGGGTTATTGATGGATTATGTTGGCCTGCGTGACCGATGATCCAAGTAGATACCTAGCCAAGTTATCAGCTGATTCCGCGTAGCGGACTGAAGTACGATCGACCACATTTTTTAAGAGTAATTAAATATACTCCCCATATGTATATTTAATTTGTCCATATAATCATTGGACAATAGACTATTTTCTATAAATTTATTGGGGAGTATGCTTATATTAACTGACGTTCAGTTTAAATACTGAGTCGGTTTTCAGTTCATTTTTTGTCAGCTTAACAGCTAGCCTGTCGCCTAGTTTCCACATCAAATCTCGCTGAATGCAGGCATGCAGTCAGTACCTTGCTAGCGCCCTCCGCCCTCCAGAAAATACGATACCCAAAAGTATTCGTAACAGTACTTTAAAAGCCAAATAAAAAAATTAAATACTACGTGCGCTAACGTACAGAAGTAAATCGAGCCAAGCCTCAATCTAGCCTCATCGCATAGCTACTTGCTGTAGCAGCGTTAAAGAAATTACGTAGATTACGCAAACTAAACAAACTACATCAAGGAATAAAAATGAAAAACTTCAAAATTGCCTCTAGCCTGATCGCCGCACTCATGCTCACGACTATCGTCGGCTGTGCCGCTACACCAAAACAAGAGAGCACTGGTCAGTATGTCGATGATTCCGTCATCACCACATCAGTCAAAGCAGCAATCCTGAACGAGCCTACATTAAAGGTCAGCGAAATCAATGTAGAGACGTTTAAAGGCGCAGTCCAGTTAAGTGGCTTTGTCCGCTCGCAAGAGAATATTGATACTGCAATCAAAGTGGCACGTGGCGTCAACGGCGTTACTGCAGTTAAAAACGATATGCGTTTGAAATAACCAGGATATTGGTGACGCTATCGTAACGGCTGTAAAGACTGTAACGACTCGTCACCATCCAATTTTTTAGTTTCTTTTCAAAGAGGTTTAATCATGAATACGATCAAAAAATTAAGCGGCTACGCTGCAACTATCACTCTGATGTTGGGTTTGACAGCGTGTGCTGGCATGTCTAACCAGGATAAAAATACCGCCGTCGGCGCAGGTGCTGGTGCTGTTGTTGGCGCGGTGCTGACTGGCGGTAGCGCGGTGGGCACGGTCGGTGGCGCAGCAGTTGGCGGCGTGATCGGCAACCAAGTTAAACCTAAATAATCTGCCGTAAATCTAGCTCGCTCAGCTACCAAACTAGCTTAGCGGGCCAAATAAAAAATAACTCATAACAAAATATTCAAGGAAGAATTCATCATGACTACGCCTACCAATGGTTTTCCCAAACCCAGACTGCACCCGATGATTATCATTGCAGGTCTTGCTGTGACTTTGTTCTGTGCTGCTGGTATTGCTGCCATCATGGGATGGATTCCAACCTCGATCGGTAGCAATAATAACGGTGCATTAACGCAAGCTGATCAAGCGGCGACGCAAGTTAACGGCAATACGACAAATCCAAATAATTTAAACAATCCGAACACAACGCCGCGTGCAACTACACCTGCGCCTGTACATCACAAGCAAACTTATGCCGCGGCTAATGATGACTATCGGCCATCTAACAAACTCCCTTGCTACAACTGCGGGATAGTGGAATCGATACGCGAGATCAATACCCGTGCACAAGGTAGTGGCGTCGGCGCAATTGGTGGTGCGGTAGTCGGTGGATTGTTAGGCAACCAGGTTGGCGGCGGCCATGGCAAAGAAGCTGCCACAGTACTCGGCGCAATCGGCGGCGCAGTAGCTGGTAATCAAATCGAAGGTCGGGTCAATGCCAGCAATAGCTACGATATTTCTATCCGGATGGAAGATGGCTCAAGCCGCACGGTGCATCAAACCAATCCACCGCAATGGCGCTCTGGTGACCGGGTAAAAATCGTTGATGGCAATTTGCAGTCTAACGGCTAATGTTTATCTAAAATTTATCTAAAACAATACGAATTTAATTAACTATTTGTATGTTGTGTACGCCAGCGAACAGAACCTAATTTAAGCAGCTTGCATACTTAGTCCCACGATGTTGAATGTTTTAAGCGCTGATTTTCTTAATTTGATGTATTGAAAAAATAGCGGATTAAATCAAATTTCATCGACACCATTGAATAAAATTTTTGAGGAGAAATCATGCTTTATACCATCGCTGTTGTTCTAATCATCTTGTGGCTACTTGGCTTGGTCACTTCTTACACCATTGGTGGCTTCATCCATATTTTATTAGTGGTGGCCGTCATCATGATCTTGCTGCGCCTGATTAGCGGACGAGGGATTTAGCTAGCGTCGATTTTTTGGACACAAGCAAAATCGCAGCAAAAGTAACGCAAATAAATTTATGTGATGCCAGCAACTGATGTCGTTGTCATCACTCACTTCAAAACTATGTAGAGAAAATAATGAACTGGGATGTAATCGAAGGAAACTGGCTGCAATACAAAGGTCAAGTAAAAGCGCAATGGGGCAAATTGACAAATGATCATATTGACGTCATCGCAGGCAAACGTGACCAGTTGCTGGGCCAGATTCAGGAAGCATATGGCATAGACAAGGACGAAGCTGATAAGCAAGTGAAGGCTTTTCAGAAATTTCTTAAAGAAATTCGTACTTCTTAGCCAAACATTTAGTCGAAAGTAGTAAACCGCATGCGGCATTTTTCCGTAAGCGATTTTAATAATATCAAGGAGCACTACATGAAAAAAGCACTCTCAATTATCCTAATCAGCGCAGCTACTCTGGGTTTTACCAACATGGCTGTTGCCGCAACAGCAGAAGCCAAAGCAAATTTTAAAGCAGCAAAAGAAACAGCAGATACCGATTACAAAGTATCACGTGAAAAATGCAATGCGCTGGCTGGCAATCCAAAAGACGTCTGCGTAGCAGAAGCTGAATCTGCCCGCAAACATGTTAAAGCAGATGCAGAAGCACAATACAAAAATACGGTCGGTGCCCGCACAGACGCCCGTAATGCGATAGCAAATGCAGATTATGACGTTGCCAAAACAAAATGCGATAGCAAAACCGGCAATGAAAAAGATGTCTGCGTAAAAGAAGCGAAGGCCGTTATGGTTGCCGCCAAAGCAGATGCCAAAGCAGATAAAAAAGTAGTTGAGGCACGTGTTGATGCAAGAGATGACAAAGTAGAAGCCAACTATAAAGTCGCTCTGGAAAAATGTGACGCCTTAGCCGGCCCATCAAAAGATAGTTGTGTCGCTGGTGTTAAATCACAGTTCGGTAAATAAGTTCAATACTTCAAGTTCAGCACTTCAAGTTCAATAATTGAAATTTAGTTTTTCAGTTTGACCGGTAGTTTAGCTCTATTGCAGCAAAAATCTTGATGATCGAAGCTCGATCATCAAGTTAATTCTAATCACTTTTGAGGGATCATTATCATGAATATGTCTAAACGTTTTGCAACAGCTTTGCTTTCTTTCGCTCTTATCGCTGTAGCTGGTTGCGCATCCACACAAAAATCTGAAGGTACAGGCGAGTACGTTGATGACACCGTTATCACGACCAAAGTAAAAGCGGCAATCTTGAACGAACCAATGTTGAAATCCCGCGAGATCAATGTTGAATCATTCAAAGGTATTGTTCAGTTGAGCGGCTTCGTATCATCACAGGCTGATATCAACAAAGCAGTAGAAGTAACGAGCGGTGTTAAAGGTGTGAAATCGGTTAAAAACGATATGCACGTCAAATAATATTGCGCGATCTATAGTGTGTTTTAAACTTGATACGAGCGGATTTAAAAATCAACTCGTATCGAATAATGCAAGCGGGTACTGTTAAGACGAGATCAATGTAAGTGACCAGATCAGTGGTCGCTTACATTAAGATTGAGTCAAACGCACTGCCCGCTTTGCATTGAGAATTTTCTGAGCGCTGGTTGAAAATTACATCAAGAGTGCGAATGATTCACCATGCTGATGGTCGATGGAGAATCGCTGCTAGTTAGCCGGTTAACGTCAATAGGGTAAAAAAAATGAATGCCCCTCAACAAAACGATGTCGCCGCTGAGAGCATGCCGAATATCCATGCCAATACTCATAATACTCATACCCATATTCATCCACAAGATGATCGCCCGCCGACCATACAAATTAGCGATAGTGATTTGTTGTCCATCAATAGATCCTCTGCACCACCTACCATCCATATTCCAGTCAATGCCCGCGGTTTGGCGCTGACTATATTAGCCACCGTTGCTTTTGTTTTTGCATTACAAACTGCACAGCGATTTTTTATTCCGCTAGTCTTTGGCATCATCATTTCTTACACACTGAATCCGGTTGTGGTCTGGCTGGAACGCATTAAAATTCCACGTGTTTTTGGTACCAGCCTGGTGCTAATCACTATCATGTGTGGCGCAGGCGTAGTTGGTAATTCTCTGCGTACCGAATTTAATTCTATCCTGGTCAGTTTGCCCGACGCAGCGCGACAGATATCGCAAGCGATCACCAAAACACAAGACAATCAGCCAAGTACGATGCAACAAATGCAGGCAATCGCAAACGAGATTGAGAAGGCAGCAAACCAATCCAGTAGCGTACGCCCAGGTTCGCGGCAAACACCTACCACCGTGATTGTTGCGACTCCCCCGTTCAAAATACAGGACTGGCTGTTAGCAGGATCGGTGAGTGCGGCTAGTGTCGTTGGTCAAATCACTGTCTTGATTTTTCTGATTTTTTTCCTCCTCTTGTCCGGTAATAGCTTCAAGCGAAAACTCGTAAAAATCACAGGACCATCGCTGTCATCCAAAAAAGTGACTGTGCATATTCTTGATGACATTAATAAGTCAATCCAGAACTATATGTTTATGCTATTGGTCACTAATCTGCTTTTAGCCTTATTGCTGTGGGTAGTTTTTCGCTGGTTAGGATTAGAAAATGCCGGTGCTTGGGCAGTTGCTGCGGGCTGCTTGCATATCATTCCGTATTTTGGTCCGGTCATCATCACATTGGCGCTGGGAGCAACATCCTTTATGCAGTTTGGATCTTTGTCGCAAACCTTGTTAGTGACCGGAGCAACGCTCGTGGTGACGGTCTTAGTCGGTACTTTCATTACCACCTGGATGACCGGCAGAATCGCCAAAATGAATGTGGCGGCGCTCTTCATCGGCTTGCTATTTTGGGGCTGGCTATGGGGAATCTGGGGCTTGTTACTAGGCGTGCCGATTATCGTGATGGTACGCGTCGTGTCTGAGCATATCGACGGGATGCAATCGGTGGCTGAATTGCTGAGTGAATAGAAAATAGCTAGAAAAGCTGATGCAGTAAAAGTAATTTTTTCGCCGGGCTTTAATAACAGGCCTTACGCAAAATTGTGCCGGCAAAGCGTAGCGACTAGTCGCTACAACTCAGCGAGGTCAGTTTTGCGTAATTCCTAAAGAATTTTTACATATACTAGGATAGTGTATGTATAGACAATGCCAAATCGTCCAATGATTACTTGGACGATTTACACTAATCTAGCAATACTCCCCTTAAATCACTAACCGACATCAATTATGGCTAGTTTTATTTGGTGGCTCGATTGATAAGCTATTTTGATGGTCGGTGCTGGCATCCACCATGTCGGGCGCGACTTCAATCCTAGTGATGCCAGAATTAACAGAAATTGGATCGCTGGAGGGAAACGACATTTCCAGCGCGTCATCTAGCAAACACTCTCTGGCTTTATCTTCTTTCGTTTCTATCTCATCTGCCAAAGTCGTTATGGCTATCGCCCATTTAACGAATTTAAGATGTCCAAGTTCGCGGATAGTAGTGACATTAAATGCCTTTTTTAGTAACTCAGCATCCTTGGCACTAACGCCTAGCAAGGCATCGACCGGCGCATTGGCAAGCTCGTGGAAGTTCATATTTTCGTAGGCTTTATCTACACAGGTAAGGATTTTCATTACGTCGCCTTTTAACTGAAAGTTTTTACAGAGATCAGAATGAACTGATCGCTGAATCCAGTCTGTTCGCTAACGTACCCCAACTGAAGTCCAGATCTTTATAGTTTTAGGACTTGCGCAAAATTGTCACAGCAAGGTGTAACGACGTCGATAATACTTTATGCAGCTAGGAGCTACAACGCAGCTGGGAGGGGTTTTGCGTAAGTCCTCAGTTTAATCAAACAAGCTCTTGAGTAAGCTAATCAGGAGTGTCACAATCAAAGCAGCCCGCAAAAAATTTTACTCCATCAGGACTTAAGACCATGAGCTCTCCTCTGAACACAGAACATTTCTGGATGCCGTTTTCCGCCAATCGTCAATACAAAGCCAAACCGCGTCTGATGGTCGCCGCCGAGGGCATGCATTACACCACGGACGACGGACGACAAATTTTGGATGGAACCGCAGGCCTGTGGTGTGTGAACGCCGGGCATGGACACCCGCACATCGTTAAGGCGATTCAAACACAGGCAGCGCGCATGGATTTTGCGCCCACCTTCCAGATGGGACATCCGCTGGCATTTGAGGCTGCCAGCAAACTAGTATCGATTGCGCCAGAGGGCTTGAATCGTGTGTTCTTTTGCAATGACGGGTCTGAAGGCGTCGATACTGCTTTAAAAATGGCGCTGGCTTATCATCGGGTACGCGGCGACGGCATGCGACATCGCCTGATCGGGCGCGAGCGTGGTTATCACGGTGTTGGTTTTGGTGGTATTTCTGTCGGGGGCATTGCTGGCAACCGCAAACATTTTGGTCCCGCTCTGCCCGCAGTCGATCATCTGCGCCATCCTTTAAATATCACAAAAAATGCCTTCAGCCGCGGCCTGCCAGAACACGGTGCCGAGATGGCAGATGAGTTAGAACAACGCTTGCTCGCCCTGCATGATCCATCCACCGTCGCCGCGGTGATTGTTGAACCATTACAAGGGTCAACCGGCGTCATCTTGCCGCCCAAAGGCTACTTGCAAAAAATAAGAGCAATTTGCGACAAGTACGGCATTCTTCTGATTTTTGATGAGGTTATTACTGGCTTCGGTCGTCTCGGCACACCGTTTGCGGCTGATTATTTTGGCGTTATTCCGGACATGATTGTGTGTGCCAAAGGTCTGACTAATGCAGCGGTGCCGATGGGAGCCGTGATCGTTAAACAAGCGGTACATGATGCATTTATGGATGCAGCGCCAGAGAACACCATCGAATTTTTCCATGGATACACCTACAGCGCACATCCACTGGCATGCGCCGCGGCAATTGCGACGATTGATGTGTACAAAGAAGAAAAACTGTTCGACCGCGCCGCCACAAATGCCAGCTATTTTGAACAGGCAGCTCACAGCTTGCAAGGTCTGCCCTCCGTCAAAGATATCCGCAACCTAGGTCTAGTTTGCGGCATCGAATTAGAAAGTATTCCAGGCAAACCCGGCGCACGCGCCTTTGACGTGTTCCTCAAATGTTTCTGGGAAAAAAGCGTGTTAATCCGCACCACTGGCGACATCATTGCGCTGTCACCACCACTGATTATTGATCAAACACAGATGGATGAATTGTTCGGAGCTATCGCCAGTATCCTAAAAGCGCAATAGCAAAAAGCCACATCCAAACAACGATATTGCAATAATCTAGCGAGAAAATAAGGAGAATCAGCGCCAGCAAAGCAAGAATGCTAGCGCGCTCTTGCAATATTTTTGCCGCTCTGTCATAATCTTGGCTTGCGTTGCCGAGATGGCGGAATAGGTAGACGCACGGGACTCAAAATCCCGCGCTGCAAGGCGTGCCGGTTCGATTCCGGCTCTCGGCACCAACATGATAAAGCTCCTTTACAGGGGCTTTTGTCATTTGGATGATCGCTTTGAGTATGGATAAGTACTGCCATAAGTACCCTCTAATACCGCTCCATTTTGTCCTAGATTGTCCTGGCTTTTCCATTTGGGGTCAGGATTGACTGGATATTTCTAGAACAAAAATCATAATATCCCCAACAAGTACTGCACGGGATCATGAATGTGAAAATTCTTGAGGTGGAACTTTTTCGCACCCTCAAGTAGTCCCATTAGTTCAAGCAGACCTATCCGGGCATCGATGATGTTTAGTTGATGTGAAGGCAAAAAATGATCTGTAGCACAATCACAATAATTTCAACGCCACAACCAGCAAAAACACGTGCGCAAGGTCTACGTTGCTTTGCAAGCGTTACGGGCTAACCTTGACTTACAATGGGTACTGAAACTTACTCCTCTAAAATTTTTTTGCTTGAGTCGTGCAAATTAGCAATTCCATTTTTTCTATTGATGCGAGTATCCACTCTTGAAAATCTTCTTTTTTAACTTCCTCTCCATTTTCATCCTCCACGTCCGCAAATCCATTATTTTGCAGGTAGTTATATTTCAATAAGCCTATCGTTTTTTTTAGTAGGCCCAAAGAACAATTCGCTTTATTTAAATATGCGCTTAGAAAATTGAATTCGCACTTAGCTAAAAAATCTGGAGCTAAGTCCTCATGAGTAGCAACAGGATTGTCGCCGTACCACCCATTTTGTTCAGCAATTCTCTTAATGTAATGCAACATATCAGCGGAAACGCCTCCCTTGCCACTTTTCCATCGATTCCATTGGCGTCCAGGGTGGGTCAAGGTACCAACACCAAACGCGATTTCAAAATCACGCGGAGACCATTGAGTCTCACCTCTTTCTTTCCGCAGCTTATTCACTACAGACTCAACGATGACTACTGTCTGCGCGATGAAGAAAGACCTAATTTTCGTTGATATTCGACACTGTCGTCCTTTGCTCAATTCCTTAGTCGGTTGTAAGTAATTCAAATTCCTTGCACCCTCACACTTCAAAAAAAATCTTAGTCGCTCTTCCGCCAAATAAAGATCGTAATCGGCTTGCAATTTCATCCACTCCTTCGCGCTACGACCTGCAAACGATAAATGACCTAGTCGTACCGCGAGGTCTGCTGACAGCGCGATATCTCCAGCGAAAAGAAGTACTAATTCAGCCTCCGACAGGGCAAACCAATAAGCATTCCACTCCAAACTTTCCTCCTCAATCGCTTTCTGCAATACCTTGCCAGGATGAGGTGGTGTAGCTGCATCAACATTTTTCGTCTGTTTATTTTTAGATTCAGGCATTATATATTTCCAAAATTTGCGATTCCTATTGTTAGAAAAGTCGAGACACCCAAATTCTTCTCCACCGCTGAGATAAATTTGGGAATGACTTATTTCTTGCTCATCCATACCATGAAGTCTCGATTGTAGTACTAGCACGAGTACCTAGTGCCAGTCACCAACAAAAAGGACGAAGACATGGAATCTAAACTCGCAACTAACCATACCCCAAATCAAAAAAGTATTTATACCCGCACCTCACTGGACGAACGAATCAACGCGGTGACGGGAGGAGCAGAGCTCATACCGATTACATTGTTGCCCCGGCTGTTACCTATTGCATATCAATCAATTAAAAATCAGATCTGCAACGGAACATTCCAGCTCGAAATCGTTTTTTTCAACGGCAAAAACTGCGTTCGGACTGCTGATGTAGCTCGACTCATTCAGAATTCGATCGATACTGAAAAATCGCTTTGGAAAAAAGTTGGGCGACCGTCAAATCAAGAGCGTGCAATGTCAGCTGCGGTGGTAAAAGACAAAGAGACTCCACACCTCAAATGAAGCAGGAGGTCTAAATGAAAAACTTTGTCATCGTTCGCCAACGTGTTGAGAAAAATTTCACAGTTATAAGAAATGAGATCGTTCGCGACGCAAGGCTAAGCTGGAAAGCGCTTGGGCTACTAATTTATTTGCTGCACCTTCCGCCGAACTGGGGTCTCAATTTAAAGTACTTATCGAACGTGCGACCAGATGGCTCCCACGGCACCCGTACCGGCATTAAGGAACTTTTGGCGCTAGGATATCTTGCGATTTCTCGCGACCGCGACCGCAAGGGAAAATTTGAGAAGACAATATGGACGGTGACAGACATGCCAACCATGACGACTTCCCACGAAGAGTCAAGGAATCAGACTCTAGACTATCCAGAAGTGGAAAATCCAAACGTGGATAATCCGGGCGCGGTTGTACTACCGGTGGAATATCCACAGCCGGAAATTCAGCCACTACTAAGTACTATTGAAAGTAAGAACTGTTTAATAAAAAGGACGACAACCACTACAAAACGCACGAGCAAAGGCGCAACTCAAGCGAGTGACGAAAACGATGCATCGTCAAATTCTGGCGTAGTGGTAGAAAATCTCAATTCTCTGTTCTTTCCTGCTGTCAACGCCGAAACTATCGCAGGGTTACGCGACCTTTTGTCAGAAGCGCCACCAGACCATTGGCAACAAATTCTGGATGAAACTGAGGGGCGGCGTCGCGCTGGATTTAGAACCCAAGGCGCAGTGGTCGGGTTCGCACGCGCGCTAGTCCATGCAGCAAAGAAGGGCACTTTCAAAGCGAACCTAGCGATTGCCATTCAACTTGAAAGAAAACAGCGGTGCAATGTCGAGATTTCGCTTGAATCAGATGCGCGCGTCTCTGAGAAAGAAATGGCAAAAGCGAGTGAAGAAACCCTATTGAAATTACCAGCCGGTGTCAGGCAACGATACGAAGATGCTGTGCGAAACTTAGAGCGAAAAAAATGTCTCTGAGCGGGATAGATCAAATTCAAAGATCATCCCGAAATTCCGCCCCGGGACAATCAAATGATCGCGAGCGTGTGTACTAGCCACGTACAGTAAATGCCGATACGTTCTATGAATGTAAGCTCTCAGAATAGGTCAGTGTTTTTACAATGATTTCGATTGCCTAGAGTTTCTCGCTCGACGTGAAGATTGAAAATCCTTGTGTCGGTGGTTCGATTCCGCCCCGGGCCACCAAGAACAATTTCAATCAAATCAATAAGATACGATTGAATTTAGTGAAAATTGGCTTCCTTCGGGAGGCCTTTTTTATGTGCTTCTGACACTTTCTCTGACACTCCCACAGAGATTGAATGCGGATGAACCACGTTAATGTGCGTTTTTCTGCGTAGTTTCAGAGTGACTAAAAATGGTTCGCTATACGCAACTCCACAACGTTTATTTGGAGTTGAACCGTGAATACCGATGAAATTTTCCTCCCTCTCGCGCCGTATCGAAGCAGTCACCACCCGATTACGAACCATCCTATCAAATCATTGACGCGCCCTCTGCTCGGCTTAGGAGCGTACCGTGGCTAGTATTTATCGCGAGGGTAATCACTGGTCAGCCCGCATCAGAAAAACAGATATGGCTGCATTTAAAACGGGATTTCGCACAAGAACTGAAGCGGAATCCTGGGCTCAGGAACGTGAGCACATTAAAAAAACGCAAGGTAGCGCAAGAGGAATGGGACCAGACCGAACGTCATTGGCGCAAGCACTGTTTGATTATGTGCAAAAAACCCTGCCATTCAAAAAAGGCGCGATTCAAGATTTAAGCAGAGCCAATAAATATCTACGAGCGACAGGCCTTGAAACGTTTAAAGCCATCCCGTCACCAAAAATGGCAACTGACAATAATATAAATGTGCTCTATTACACCTTGGAGTTAGTCCCCCACTCAAAGAAACGCTCTGTGGCCAAAGGGCTCCATGAGCACAGAAAAAAACAGGCGGAGAGAAGCACAAACTCAGACGACATTCGGGACCGGATCGCTCGTAAAATGGTAGCTGAAATTCAGCCCTACCATCTACAGGAATTAATTGACCAATTACAGCAGGAGGGATACGCCCCAGCGACAATTCATCTTGAGCGTGCTTTTTTGAGAGAGTTTTTTAATTACGCACGACGCACCTGGCGCTGGCCACAACCAGCCTCTAACCCCGCCAGTGACATCCGCCTACCAAAAGTCAATAACGCCCGCAGCCGAGTTCTCTCTGAGGAGGAGCAGGTACGTTTAGAGGAGGCGTTAGTTGAATGTAAAAATCCTCAAATTCTCACCTGCGTAGTGCTCCTCATCGAAACCACGATGCGGCAATCCGAGCTAGTGAATACGGCAACTTGGGGGAATCTGGATATTGATAACCGCATACTAACCCTGCCTACTGCGAAAGCAGGTGGACGACAAGTACCACTTACAAAAGAGGCCGCAGAATTATTGAGTAACCTCCCCAGAGGAAGTAACCATGAGTGTATTTTTAACTTCACTTTGGAGGCACTCAAAGCGGCATGGAAGCGCGCTGTAGCCCGTGCTGGCCTAGAAAATCTCAAAATTCATGACCTACGACATACCGGCGCAACTCGCCTCGCGATCCGGTTCAACGGTAATATATTTTTACTGCAGCTGGCGACCGGGCATAAAACGCTATCGCAATTGCAACGCTACGTTAACCTGACGGCTGCAGACGCAGTAAAGGCGTTTGACCGAACATCACCCAGTACGCCACAGTCTAATTCGCCATTACAACTAGAAACGACGAAATCGAACGTACTTTGCCTTGCCAGCGCCAGAGCAAGAAAAATTGGATGATCTCTAGGGTTGGATTCCGAAAATATACACTCTTTGACGAAAAAAATATCAGTCCGTCAGTTGCATTATTTAGTTCTGACAGGATTAAACGTCCTCAAGATTCTGATCACTGACAAATATGGCGGCATCGACGGCAGCCGCTCTGTATATCAATACCTCAAGTGCAGATGGTATATTTTATTGAGTACGCCGCCGCCAATTTCGTAGAAAAATCATTGCGTCCTAAGGTGGTTGGCCGGTACCTATACTTAATTTAACCCTTTAAATTAAGACCCTATGACCAATTACAGCACTGTCATCTCCCCCCACAAAAACCGGCCCGCGCTAGACGCAAGATCTGGCAAGCCCCTATACGCGGGGACAATATCCGCCGGCGAATTAGCATTCGCTAGATTGGCAAAATCCATTATCGACCACCGGGGCTATCTAGATGAAAGTGGGATTGCTGCGTTAATAAAATTGCTCAGAGAGTAAATGAGGAGACTCTCGCTCTATAAAGATTCCGCAAAAAATCGAGAGAAATTAGGTAGCTAAAAATCTTAAGGCCACTAATTTTTACTCCGCCATGCGTCTCATCACAGGACAAATTCGTGATTTTAGAAGGGTAAAAAAAACAGCTGCGATGGCGCAAAAATTTAAAAATACGTTCCTATACATTTTAGAAGCCTACTGCGTATTTTAAGTGTTTTGTTTGTTGGCGTGCACTCAATATTGACCAGATAAACGCAGTTATACGCACTGAATATTGACCAGGTAAATTAACCTATCCTTGCAGTTTTGACTGCGAGGGAATTCAAGGTGATTACCATGGGAA
>NZ_JBEONQ010000066.1:0-16822 GCF_040544445.1 Undibacterium sp. GrIS 1.8
TCCACCTTGCCGTACTATTCATCCCTATCCAAATGAACGGTTTCGCGTCAATACCTAAGGCAGGAGCCCAGTGCGTCAATTGCGCACGCTGGGATCTGTGCGGGGGGGTGGAAGGTAACTTCCATCCCTACCGTAACACTGAGAGCAGTCAGTCAGGGTGTGAAAATTCCGTGTTTTAACGTCTGAATTCACGGGCGATGCGCGGCTTTATTGCGCAGCGTCCCGCGGAATGATGGGTTAGTCCGCATGTTCGGCCTCATTAGTGGCAGTCTGAAGAGCGTTGGCTTGACGAATTATTTCCGCTGCTAGCTCAAGGCCTGCTTTGTCAAATTCACTGCTTGATAACATGGCTTGAAGTTCTGACAGAAGCCTCGCCTCAAGCCCTTCAAGCACGTTGTAGTAAACGTCAGAGCCGTGCTGTTTAATGTATTCCTGGTAGTGCGGTAGTGCGGCAACCACAAGCTTTTCGATTGCTTCGCGATCCGTAAAGTCTTTGGCTCCTAGCCCGCCCTTGAGAACATGCCATCGCATAACACTGTGCAACGTTACTGCACGGTATGCAGCATATACGGCCCATGCCATAGGGCTTACGAACGGACGTGCTTTATCCGCACTACTTTGGTCGATCTTGGATTGATCAAACCCGGCGCCAATCACTTCGAATAATTGCCGTGCCTTTGGGTTACGCTCTGCCTCTTTCGCGGCTGCTTCGAATTTAACCACAGACATGCTGGCAGCAATTCCTTTTGCAGGAGCAAGCGAGTTGAACGCTGCCCACAGCTGATCGACGGCCTCGAGCCGCCGCTTATCGAGAGCAGCTTGCCTGCTAGCCAACGCGGACAATGCGCCGCTGCGAAGTGCGGTAATTTCGGCCTCTCGCTCGCGCAGTTGGGCTTTGAGGCGCTCTTCTGAGGCGCGGAATTCCGAGCGGACACCTTCCAGCTTTCCGTCAAACTCATGTTGAACTGATCGAGCCAGCCGGGCTGATATGGCTTCGCGAGCAAACCAAACTGCTGCCGCAAATAAACCTGTGGTCGTTAATGCGGGAAACCAAGAGAGAATGTCCATGGTGAGCTTTGAGGCCTAAACTAGATATATCCGTCACCGTGACGGGCGAATCGGACGAGTGTCGCATAACATTTCACGAGAAAACTCTTAAAACCCCTTGCAGCTTTGCTTTCAAGAAAATGTCCTGCTTTTTCAGGGCATAAAATAAATCGTAAAAAACGTCAACGCTATTTGATTTCATTTTACCAACGAAATTGGTAAGATTGAAATAAAATTCAAAGGACAGCTTTCGCCTCACTGCGGCATCCGAATCGAATCCCGCAATTCCGCGGCACTGCGTATGCGATCACTCACCGAATATATGTTTGAGCACATAATCGTTGTGCGCCGCACAATTATCTCTTTCTGGCAACACGAAAATTTCGACGTTGAACGTGCGCCGTATTTGCGCGTTTTTGCGCAGCTGCTAACAACAGGAAAAATAGACTGTGACCGATCATTCACGGCTGGATCAAAAAAAAATGAGGCACTGTAGGGAATTTATACATCCTTCAAAAACAAAGCCGAACACAACCCCTTTAATTCAGTCGCTTTTATATGGAAGCGTGGGCTTAGTTTCTGTGTGATCACCACAATTGACTGATTTCATGAACTAAAGAAAACTGCTATGTTCTACAGATGTTCTGAACTATGATCAACGTTTCCAATCGTAACTAAGGATAGCCATGTCCACTTTCACGCGCCTCGCAGTTGTCTTCCTCACTATAGCGGGCATGCACTGTCACAACGCTGTTGCCCAGTCCCTCACACCCGAGCAGCAGCTATTACGTTCCATCTATCAGGAACTGATCGAGACCAATACGACCAATTCTGCCGGCAGCTGCACGGTGGCGGCTCAGGCCATGAGTGCACGGCTGAAGGCGGGTGGCTTTGCTGACAGCGACATGCAACTGATCATTCCACCGGGCGGGCCGAAGAAAGGCATGCTGGTTGCGCGCCTCAAGGGCAATGGAGCAAAAAAACCTTTGCTGTTACTGGCCCATCTGGATGTGATCGAGGCCAAGCGTGAAGACTGGACCCGAGACCCTTTCAAACTGATCGAGGAGGATGGTTATTTTTACGCCCGTGGCACCTTCGATAACAAGGCTCAAGGCGCGATCTACGTTGCAAATATGATCGCCTTCAAGAATTCGGGCTGGAAACCGGCACGAGACCTTATCCTGGCCATGACCTGCGATGAGGAGACCATCCCTTCCGAATTTGATGGTGTCGATTATTTGCTCAAGCACCACCGCGATCTGATCGAGGCGGAGCTGGGCTTGGCTGAAGGCGGCAGCTTGGCCCAGACCCCGGATGGCAAGCTGATCAGCCATGGTCTTCAGGCCGGTGAGAAAATATTCCAGAGCTACACGCTGGAAGTGCGCAACAAAGGCGGACACAGTTCGCTACCAGTGCCAGACAACGCAATATACCATCTAGCCGAAGGCCTGACGCGGCTGGGCAAGTTCAGCTTTCCGTTCCGTCTCACGCCGACAACGCGTAGTTTTTTTGAACGCAGCGCCGATGCCGTCGGTGGGCAAATCGGGACTGACATGAAGGCCATCCTATTGCCCACGCCAGACCCTCAGGCGCTATCTCGGTTGGCTCAAGTGAATGCTTTCTATAACTCCAGCGTGCGCACCACATGTGTTGCCACCATGCTCAATGCTGGTCACGCGACCAATGCCCTGCCGCAACGTGCGCAGGCGGTTGTCAATTGCCGCATTCTGCCCGGCGAGAAACCTGAGGACGTGCAGCAAACACTTGTGAAGGTACTGGACGACGCACAGATTGAGCTCACGCCGATGGGCACGGCAGTGGTCGCGCCCGCTCCGCCGCTCAATCCCGTGTTGATGGCCGCGATGCAGAGCCTAAGCCAGAAGATGTGGCCTGGCGTACCCGTAATCCCAACGATGGCGGTGGGTGCCACTGACGCGCGGTTCCTGAATTCGGCCGGTATCTGGACGTATGGCGTCAGCGGCCTGGTCAAGGAGGCCAATGGCAGCGGCATCCATGGCCTCAATGAGAGACTCAGCGTGAAATCACTTTACGAGGGGCAGCGTTTTCTGGATGAACTAACCAGGGCCATGGCCAAATAGGATCGTTCGAACAGCTTGCGTAAAACAAATAGCGCCAAGTAATGGCACGTACGTATGCGTAAAAGACAAAAGATATCAATTGCAAACACGCTATGACTATATGCAAGATCAGTCTCAATTTAATGTCCTGTGGACATATTAAGGGTGTGCGAATACCTTGCACTATTCGCACCTGCTTATTCACGAATTAATCCCTTGGCTGTTGACGCTAGTGCAAAATTGACCCCATAGGGTCAATTTCAGCTGACCCGCTTTGATCTGACTCAAAACCACACTCAGTATGCGTTTTCAATGAGTGCGAGTGGGGCAGCGATTACTGGATCAATTTTGAACTGCCGCCAACAGATGATTGGCGGCTTCTTGCCGTAGTGTGCTATTTTTCCGAAATTCTGCGTTCGCCCATATGTGCCCTATCGAACGGACGTCTCTAAAGGAATGGATTATTGTCAAAGTGTAAGTCGTTCGTTAGCTTATACGGGTAGCAAATTTCTCTAATTTCTTTAATCTGGAGCATTAAAATGACACAAACAATCACTAAAGACCAAGGTACTCAACACACCATGCAGCAAAACCACCAAAAGGCCGCTGAGCACCACGAGCAGGCATCTGCGCATCACAAAGAAGCCTCAAAAAGCCACGAATCCGGCGACCATAAGACCGCCGCACACCACGCCCAAGTGGCCCTTGGCCACGCCTCTCAAGCTGCGGAACACGCTACCGAAGCTAGTATAAAACACGCTGATACACACGGCACAAAGAAATAGTCGCAGTTGTCATCACAATTATTAAATTGATGGCGCCCTCAAGTTTATTGAGGGCGCTTTTTCAATATGTTCGCGTTTTCGATTCGGGAATTAATGCATGATTAGGTAGTTTTGATGGCCGCTTAGTAGCGAATCTGTGGGTGGCAGCTCCTGGTCGATTGCGTTAGCCCATCGAAAAAAATGTCAACACTAGCGAATGTCAGCTAACGCCCCTTATGAATAGCTATTCATAAGGGGCGTTATGCATAGGACTTGATTATGAATAGCATTTTTCGTAATGTTCGGAAACCATAGAAAAGATTGACTTTGCTGAGTGTTGAACGCGGAAATAATATACATAATTTCAGCTATCGTTTGAATTAGTGTCTCCACTACACGAGACCACCATGTTACGTAGTATTGGCATTGGCAAGAGCCACCAAGACCAACGTCGAGCTAACCAATCGCAGCATTACATGAGCCAGGGTAAAAACTCCCACTGTTCCGGGCATCGGATTCGTTGTTGGCGTTCTTGAAGACGCTGTTATTATGAATAGCAAGTGACCAAGCCTTCGCCACATCTGTAACGGAGCTGGCATGCCCGTTGGCAGAAGCTATTCATAATCAAGTCCTATGCATAACGCCCCAATACGGCATCTGAATCAAATCCTGCGATTCTGCGGTGCAGTTTTTGTGGTCACTCAACCAATATATGGTTCAGCACATAATCGTTGTGCATCGCACGATTATCTCTTCCAGGCAATATTAAAAATATCGACGTTGAGCGTGCGCAGTATTTGCGCGTTTTTGCGAAGCCACTAACATCTGCAGTGGAAAGATCATTAAACGCGTGTCAACATTGCTTCGTCTCCCCTCCACATAAGATATAAAGTCGAGGCGACCTTTAAATCCGACCTATTGAATCGGATGATTTCGTTAAAGTGGCATAAAATTCCACATTCTTTTATGCCTTTGTAAGCTATGCAAAGCACACGCTTTGCTTTTACCTTGCTGTTTTGTCGTATCGCTCTATTTCAACGCAACATCATAAAACCAGCCGGAAGGGCGCTCGTCACGGGCCTTCCAGCGCTCGTGTCGTTCTCATTCCAAGCAATGTTTTTTGGTGGTGCATTGAGCGCTTTCTTTCCGTGGGAAATAAGTGCCTTATTGAGCACCGGGAGATCTTTTTCGAGCAGCAATGAAAATTCGACTTTCACGTTTTTTAAATCTGCTTCTAGTGCCAGTATGTTAGCTAACTGGTCATCTGTGGGTTTACCTTCCGAGGTAAGAATCGCGCCGTATAACAAATCTGTATGCTCCCGCAAACGTTCTTCACCTGTGATCGCTCCACCTTCTGTCGTGGCGACGATTTGCTTACGCACTACATCCACTTTGGAATCAAGCAGCGAGATTTGGTTTTTTAAATCAGCATCATTTGCGACGCTTGCAGCGCCTTCGGCGAGCTCTTTTCGCAGGAAAATAATTCTGTCCATCAGGGCGTTTTCATCACCAAACAATTGTTTGACGCGATTTGCTGTCGTCCATTGCGCTTTCCGATCAACGAGAGTGAACTTGGCGCGCGCATCTAAACCTACGGATAAATTAGTCTCGATGGTTTGACCATTTTTGCGGATTCTAATGCGGTAAGTACCCGGCAGAACACGTGGTCCTTGGGTGCCGAAACCTGCCAATTGTGCTGCTGGGGGTACACGCGGTGGTTTCTCATGCATGCTCCAAAAAACACGATTCAGCCCGGGGCGCTTACTTGCGGGGAGTTGATCGATCACCTTTCCGCTCGCGTCCAATACTTCAATGTTGAGTTTGCCAAAAAGATGGCGGTTCCGTTGATAGTAGGTGATGACAGCAGCATCGGGCGAATTTTCGCCGACAAACACGGCGTCACCATTAACCCATCCACCATTTGCTTGTAAGGACTGTACGGTTGGTCTTGAACCCACAAAGGCAATGTCCTTTGAAAGCAATTCTTTTGACAAGGATCGCAAAGGAGTAATGTCGTCGACAATCCAAATACCGCGTCCATGTGTGGCTAATACTAAGTCATTATCGCGTGGGTGAATCGCTAAATCACGCACAGCGACGTTAGGAAGATTACCTCCTTTAAAGCGCGCCCAACGTTCGCCGCCATCGATCGAAATATACAAACCTAATTCAGTACCAAGAAAAAGCAAGTTAGGCGATTGTAAATCCTCTTTGATGACGTGTACGTACCCAAGCACTCCCTTAAGGTTTTCTGGTGAGACCAATGGCGTCCACGTTTTACCGTAGTCACGCGTGCGGTAAACATGGGCAGCCATATCGCCCACGGTATGACGATCAAACGTTGCATACGCCGTGCCTGCATCAAATTGGCTTGCTTGCACCCAACTCACCCAAGCACCTCTTGGCAAGCCTGTCACATTCGCAGCAACGTTGTTCCAAGATTTTCCGGCGTCGCGGGTGATTTGCAGATTGCCGTCGTCAGTGCCAACCCAGATCACGTTCGCGTTCTTTGGTGATTCGCTGATGCTATAGATGGTTTCGTGCATCTCTGCAGCCGAATTATCAACCGTTACACCACCAGACTTTTCCTGCTCCTGGCGTTCCGGTGCATTGGTGGTTAAATCCGGTGAAATGCGCGTCCAACTTTGTCCATGGTCACGGGTGCGAAACAAAAATTGGCTACCGATATAAAGTGTTTTCTTATCATTGGGTGACAAGGCGATGGGCGCGTTCCAATTGAAGCGCAATTTTTTGAAGGATTTGGCGTCTGCCGTATTGAGTTTTGGTTGGATGTCGCGATTTTCATGTGTGTGCCGATTTACACGTCCAATATAGCCGCCTTGCGATTCTGCATAAAGATAGTCTGAGTCTGTCGGATCAGAGAACATCCAAAAACCATCTCCACCGAACATATTCTCCCATCGGGCGTTAGTAATGCCGCCCGGGTATTGTGATTGCCCTACCCAAGAGCTATTGTCTTGCAAGCCACCGTACACTTGGTAAGGATTTTTATTGTCGACGCTGACGTGATAAAACTGAGAGACAGGTAAATTTTCGGCCTTCCACCATTTGCTGCCACCATTAAATGAATTCCACATCCCGCCGTCATCACCCGCAAATAAAGTCTGGGTATTACTTGGATCTATCCATACATCATGGACGTCACCATGCATCCCAACAAAACCACCGATGGCGGTGAAACTGTTACCAGCATCGGTACTCACAATGAGAGAACCACCCGCTTTAAACACTTTATCGGCATTTAAAGGGTCGACGATTAATTGGGCAAAATAAAATGGCCGCCAAACCATCATCTGACTCTTGTCACGTTGCTGCCAAGTCTGCCCTGCATCATCAGAAACATACAGCGCGCTGTCAGTAGATTCAACGAAAGCGTACACACGTTTGGCATTGCTTGGCGCCACCGCCACAGCGATGCGGCCATAAGGTTTTTTTGCAAAACCATTATTGCTCGACTCACTGATTTCTACCCAATTTGCGCCTCCGTTGATCGACCGAAACATACCGCTACCGGAGGCCGCCGAAGGCGATTCACCACCAGAACGGAAAGTCCACCCTTGCCGCCTAAAATCCCACAGCGCTGAAAAAACGATGTCGGGATTTGTCGGGTCCAGGGAAACGCTAGAGCAACCAGTCGACAGATTCTTGCCCTTTAAAATCAGGCTCCAGGTGTTTCCGCCATCCTGGGTTTTGTATAGACCACGCTCAGCCGAGTCGCTCCAAAGTTTACCGACAACACAGGCGTACACGGTATTGCTGTCCTTCGGGTGCACGATAATTTTGGCGATTCGCTCAGATTCTGGCAGACCGAGGTTTTTCCATGTGTCGCCACCGTCGGAAGACTTGTAAATACCGTTACCGATCGAGACGCTATTTCTAGTCCATGCCTCGCCTGTACCGACCCAGATATTTTGAGGATTAGATGGGTCAATTGTGATTGCCCCAATTGATTGAACTGACTGGTCGTCAAATACCGGACGATATAAGGTGCCGCTATCTTCGGTCTTCCAAACGCCACCACTGGCGGCGCCAATAAATAAAGTGGTTTTACCAGAAGGGTTGCGTACGCCGGCAATGGCGGCAATTCGCCCACTCATCGCTGCTGAACCAATATTGCGCGCGCCCAAACCGGAGACAGTGCCAGATTCAAATTTGATTTCGGCCTTCGCTGATTCTGTTGCGAAACAAAAGCTGCCGAATCCGAGTAAAGTCAATGCTAAAAGTGCCTTGAAAGAGGCGTCGATTTTTGCAGAGGTAATTTGCATGATGTGCGCTCCTTATTTTTTTGTGATGACGTCAGGAAATGTGAACATGCTGTCGTCGAGCGCAACATTTAATTCAGCTTTTTCAACCACGATCTTTTGCCTGTCGGAAGATCCTTTTTTGCCAACATCGACAGAAAATGGAATGAATACGCCAGAGACTTTTTCGTAATCGCCAAAATTGGTTTCAATCGCCAATTGCACGCCATGTTCAACCCGTTGGCTCAAGATACGTATCTCGAGAAAATAATCTGGATCGAGGTAGATGTATTCCACGTCTGCATTAGGTCGCTGCAATTTAATTTTATGCGCTAAAGTACCTTCAACATCTTCTGTACCAAGATAGCTGACGACGACGCCTTTTGCTTGCCAGTCGGTCAAAGCGCCATCGAATTCATTCACCGATTCCGCCATGCCCTTGCTGCTATCATCGGCCATTTTTTCAGGGTCTTTGCGCCCACCAAATGGATCAATTTGCCAGCCTTGCTTTCCATCATAGGCCTGTACCTGCGTCATCCCCTGCACGCTAGCCTCTTGCCGGACTTTTCCTTTGCGTTTAAAACTCTGCACAAACGCCAATTCAATCTGTCCTTGATTGACCAATAGTTTTCCAGAAAGACGCAAGGTTTGCATAGCATGGATGGCGTCAATACCGCCACGCGCCGCGATATTTTTAGAGACTAAATCATCAACGCTCAGAGGCGAACCTGCGAAGGCACTGTCCAAACAAGTAGAGGCTAAATACACACAGAGAACAAGAAAAAGTTGTCGCATAAAATTCAATCCAATGTGATGAGAATCGGCAATCTTGCATGCGAGCAGGTCGCACGGGAAAATTGTCGGCTTTCGTCCATGCCGACTGCGCAAAGTATCTGCTTGTCGTAGTGAAAAGACAAGCATGAATTGATCCTCAGGATCATTTTGCTCAACGCTGAAGAATTGTTCGATCTATGACCCAAAAAAATTGCTCGATAGAAAACAACGTTATTCCGACGGATAGGAAATTATAATCGGGTGGAAATTTTGAGCTAAATGCGCCGCTATTGTTCCATGTTTGCAGATTGTAGCCAACCATTGCAAAACTGTCACTGACAGCTAACGCCCCATACCTGCCGGTCGCGACTTTACAAAGCGGACATTCAACGATTGAATTTGTAGCTCAGAAAACCCTGGCCCCAATTAGATACACGTGCTGATATGACGGATTGCCGCCGCCTTTCAATCTCACCATAAATAGCCCATCTGCGGGGATGCTATTTCTATGTTTGATACCAACTCTAAATTCATTCGGCTAGCCCATCGGCATACTTACGAGCTAGCGCGACCAAATTCTCTCGTCCGTCCACTTGGGCTAGCGAAAGGTATTTAGGGAATAGCTTCGAGTCGATTATCTTGAGTGCGGAAAGTGCCCCCATTCGCGGGTACTCATCTCCCGTATCCCAAGCGGCCACGGCGAGAGCTGGAACTGCAGCCGATTGCATCTCGGCCAACGAAAGTAATGCAACTCGTCGCGTACGTTCATGTTCGTCCTGCATAAATTCAATCAACAGAACTTCAGCCTCATCGCGACGCTGGATGCAATGTCTTAATTGTTCGGCGATGTCGTCGCTCGCACGCCGCCTCTCGCGAGGGAGTGCTTGACTATCGTCAACGCCATCTGTTCGCTCTGGGTGACCAACTCGGCGATGTATTCCGTGCTGGGTTGCTCCAGGACGTAGAGCAGGTCTATCACGTCGCCTTCAGACCAATCTTGCGGCTGTACACGTGCTAAGAAATTTTGCAGAGCGCTTACGACGCCGCCATCACTCCACCAGTATTGGTATTGATCAACCCAATGGTTCGTGGTGAGCCACGTCCGAACCTTTTCAACTTCGACATGAAAATCTCCACTCATTATTGTTTGTTCCGCTTAGACATTTGGGGCCGCTTTCAAATGGGTGACGAATCCTGCAAGGGGCAGCTCGCTACCGGCCGCTTCGGGCCGATTACCACCGACGAGCACAGTTAACCGCGCAATGTTAGCCCTTTGCCTCTGGTTCACAGTAACCCTCTGGTTTTTCTGCCCCATGCTCAAAAAGTTCATTGAGCATCCGCCAAGCACGCTTTCGCGCACGCTCCGCCAGATGGGACGCTCGTTCAAGATTGCCCGCTTCGATTTCTCGTTGCACAAGCGTGCCGTGATGATTCATGTGAATCAACGATTCCGTCCAAGCAGTCAACTGAGTTTTGCTAATTGCTATTTCACGCTCCATCAAAATGACTCCTCTTTGTCGCATCTCAAATTTTCAAAGTGACTCTCAATCGGCCGACTGCGTTTGGCCGATCGCGGTATTGAATCGTTAAACCATTTTCTCAATATCCTCGACATATTTCGCAGTAACTCCTCGATAACCGGTTGAAATCGCAGCTCTGCAAGTCTGACAGACGAAATCCTGAAAGCCTTTGTCGTTGGCTTTAGGATTTAACACGGATTTCTTACCTGTTTGAATACAATTTGCACACAGGTAGTGCGCAGGTTCTTTGCTAGAATCATCTTTCGAGATGCCATACACAGCACTGCCAGTAAAAGGACTACAAAGCTTGTAGCGCGTCAAATCACGGCCGACGTTCTTAAGGTCGGAAATTTCCTTCTTAAGGTTCTGGATTTCTTGGCGTTGGTGCACTTCGAACTCGAAAAGCGGTTGATGGTACGATGCGGCCTCAATTTTACTGATCGACCCGATGCCAAACAAACACAACGACTGTCGCCGTCATCATATCCCGAAGATGTCGTTCAAGGTTCAGAATTGGCCGGAATATGAAGCAGGATTACGGCGGCGTGGGAGTCTGACGTTGTGGATTGAAGATGCCACACTAGATCGGTGGCAAAGCGTCGGGCCACATGGTCAGGCGCGCTATCGGGATATTGCCATTGAGACGAGTTTGATGCTGCGCACGGCGTTCAAAATGGCACTTCGTCAAACTGAAGGATTGATGGAATCAGTACTGACATTAATGAACCTGACGATCACGGCACCGGATCACACCACGGTCAGCAGACGGGCGGTGAGACTGACGGTAAGGAAGTCACCGTCAGCACCAAAGGGACCGCTACATGTGCTCATTGATAGCACAGGTTTGCAGGTCTTTGGCGCAGGACAATGGCTGGAAGAAAAACATGGCGCCAAGTCGCGCCGCACCTGGCGTAAATTGCATCTGGCCGTCGATGCCGACACCGGCATGATTGTCGCGCAGGTTCTCACCGATCAGCATACGGATGACCCATCTCAAGTGGGGCCACTACTGGATCAGGTCGACGAAGAAATCAATCAAGTGATGGCCGATGGTGCCTATGATGGTGCGCCCACTTATCAATTGATCGCACAATATGGTGGCGATATTGAGGTGGTTATCCCACCGCGCAAGACCGCCGTTCCCAGCATGGAATCGCGTTCGCTAAGTCAGCGTGATCGCCATCTTAACAAGATCACGACAGAGGGCCGGTTGGCGTGGCAAAAAGCCACTGGTTATGGCCAGCGCGCTCTGGTCGAAACCACCATGGGCCGTTATAAATCGATCATCGGCCCTCGACTGCGTGCACGGAGATTTGGGGCGCAACAAACCGAGGCCGCCATCGGTGTTGCTGTGTTAAATCGCATGCTCGCTGCAGGACGCCCAAACTTCGTGCGCAGTCAGACAGTCTCAGCATAAATGATCAGGGGTTGGGGTACTTTTAACTTCAACTTTTAAGTGCACCAACGCCAAAACGAATAACAAAATCAATGCTCGAATTCAAATCAGTTCACGCGGCTAAAAAACGTCCTGGCTGGCATCGAATTAATGCACATGATTCGTAAAGGCCAGCTGATGTTTGGTGGCACAAAAGAGATGTCTTTTGCCGACCAGTTTTATGCTTAAGCAGGACAAATCCGTTCAGTTTGAGAACGAATGAGATCCCAGTGATAAGTTTGATTTACATTAGTCAACGCGACAGAATCGCCATGAGCGCATCGCGCTGCAAGTTGGTAGTTTGACGATCCGATTCGGACGATACCCGCATGTAACCGACTAACATGTACGAAAAACCTATAGCTTGTGATTTACGCGTGGTATACCGTCGTGATACTATTTTTCGTATATTTTTTACGGGGCTGGCAGGAAAAATTTTGCGGCAGAATCAGCCCTGTCGGAAAACATGTGTTTGGCGTCAACCCTGCGTCAATGCTGGCTTTGCTCGCTTGCTGGAAACAGGTTATACCGAACATATTGCTAGGCTTCAGATTCAACCCGCTTCAGTCCATTAAACCCAGTGTTGCACTTGATACTTGATACTTGATACTTGAAACCTCCCATGAATTACACTCGTGTCTCCGCATCCCTGTTTTTCTCCCTTGTTCTCACCGCCTGCGGTGGCGGTGGCAATTCATCCCCCGCACCGAACCCGGTAGCGCCGTCAGTCGCGTCTTCCAAGCTTGTGCTTGGCTATTTCACGGGTAGCAGTGATTCCATGACATCCGCCACGGCGACGGCCACGCCTGTCAACGCGGTGTCGATGGACCAGATCGGCGCGGCTTCGGACGGCAGCTTGAGCGGAATGCTCTCGGCCAGTTTACTGTCCGGCGGCAAGGCGGCTGGGAAAACGTTTTACGCCTGCATCTCCAACGTTGGTGCGGCTGACTTCGACCCCGCAATCGCGCACGGGGCGATGGTGACGAACCGCGCAGTCTTTATACAAAACATCGTCGCTCTCGCAAAGACTTCGGGCCTGACAGGCATCAATATCGATTTTGAAGGCATTTACCCCGCAGATCGAGATGCGTATTCCAGCTTTGTATCGGATTTGGCGGCGCAATTGCACGCCATCCATTCGACCCTGATGCTCAGTGTGCCGGCCAAGACCGCCGACGATGCGAACGATGATTGGTCATGGCCCTACGATTACGCTGCACTGGGGCAAAACGTGGACTATCTTCAAGTGATGACCTATGACCAGCACGTCCCGGGCTCGGCGCCCGGCCCCGTCGCGGGGAGCGATTGGATGCAGGCGTCGCTGCAGTATGCGGCGGCGCAAATCCCCTCAAGTAAGATTCTGCTGGGACTGCCAGCCTATGGGTACGACTGGAACGTAACGACCAACGCAGGGAACCAAGTAGCGTGGAAGGACATGCCCGCACTGCTGGCCTCCACCGGAGCGGCACCGAAGTGGGACGCCGCGACAAATTCGGCCTTTATCGACTATAAGGCGGCGGATGGGTCACCGCATGAAGTGTGGTATGAAACTCCACAGAGTATTCAAGTCAAGGCAAGGTATGCGGCGACCTTCAAACTGGCCGGCGTCTCCGTGTGGGCAATGGGCCTAGAGGACGCAAATTTCTGGAGCGCGGTGTCGGCCGTGGGGAATTGACTGCTTGATGTGCCACGGCGTTGTTGAATTAATCGAATCCCGGCAAAAATGTTCCGTGTTTCAGGCCTTGTTCAGATTTTCACTGACACCGGCATACCAAGTTTTGTCATCCGGTTAAGTGCAGACGCACTGATCCACGCCTCGGTTTTCTGCTGCGCCAGCCCGCGCGCTTTCATCGCGTTGCCGAAGATGCGCTTGTACCGCTGCATCGCCAGTTCCACATGGCTGCGGAAATTGTAGCCAGTGATCCGCTGCCAAGCGATGCGCCCTATCTGAGCGATGGTCTCGATGTGATTGTCACGTTGGGTCATGCCGGTGTCGGAAACGACCGCCGTCTTATGCGGGGGAACGACCACTTGCGCATCGGGCTGTTTCGCCAACACCGCCCGCGACACCGGTTCGCCGTCGTACGCGCCATCACCCATGAATGTTGCAAATGGTGTCGTGATCTGATCGAGCAGATCCGGCACGGCCGTTGTGTCGCCCACCTCCGGTGTCGTCAGTTCGCAGGCGAGAATCTGATGATTTTCATCGATCGCCAGGTGCAGCTTGCGCCAGGTGCGCCGGGCGGCAGCATCATGTTTTTCCTGGTGCCATTCGCCTTTTCCGTAGACTTTGAGTCCGGTGGGGTCCACGATGACAAGGCTGCCCGGCTCGAGTGCTTTGATCAAGGCATGCCTTGGCAAGCCGATGCTCCGCTTGGAAATGCAGCTGAAATCCGGAATGCTGATGTCGGCCCCCATGACAAGGGCAAGTGAGTTCATGAGCCCTTCAGTCTGCCGCAATGGAAGATGAAAGACCTGGCGGATGAACAGCGTCGCCTCGATGGCCACATCGGAATATTCCCTTGGCCGACCGCGCGCCCCTGTCTTGACCGGACGCCACTCGGCGATTGCCTCCTCTGTAAACCAGATGGTAAAGTCGCCGCGCCGCCGAAGTGCGGCGTTGTATTCAGGCCAATTCGCTACCTTGTAGCGCGGTTTCTCGAATTTATGGCGACGGTCTTGGCTGTGTTTGTACGGCACGGATCTACCTGGACGGAAATTTCAGAAAATAATGCCAGAGGGTACACGCCTATGGCCATCCGTCGAATTATTCAACAACGCCCATCATATGGTCAATACCAGTATTCACTTTGTTGGCAGTCTTTGCGTGTCGCCTTTAACGTGCGTGAGTGCATTGGTTCGACAGATATAGTCAGCAAACAGTTTATCCTCGATCACATACATGCCTTCAGGCTTGGCCAACACACCTGTTTTTCGTAATCTATCTAACGCAGCGCGAACCTTGGAAACCGTCACCGCCTCGCCACTGGTGCGAGTCAACGCCGCCAGCGTATCCTTCGCCATCGGCGCTAGCCCGTGGGAAAGAGCCACCAGCAATGCTTGTTCTAGTCTTGGTAGTGCATAAAGATTTGCGTTCCATCCTGTCGTTTGTTTTTCGCTAGTAATGAATTTATGTAACGCAAATGCGACGTCTGGACTTCCCTCCGCCGACATCTCTTTCACGATGTCCTTAATCAATTCCGGCTTATAACCGATATATTCAAATGCTTTGCGCAAATCCGTTAAGTTGATCGACTTTTCTGCGTGAACCGATTCGAAATGACCAATGAGGAGCTGCAAATAGTCGTCGTCCAGAAACGGAAAATCGAGAATCTGAGCGAACTGATACATGGGAGCCCCGACGGAAGACATGATCTGGCTCAGGGCATCTTGCGATGATCCCGTAAAAACAGCACACACCTCGTTCTTCCGATTGGACAGGACTGCTCGGATCGATGCCATGATGGCATCGCCATTTGATGCTGTTGCAAGTGCTTGAATTTCATCTAGCATGAGAAGAATGCGTTTACCTGATGCCTTAGCGAGTTTGACAATCAAAGCATCGAACCGCAATTCTGCCTTTTCTGGTAATGGTCGACGCTGTGGCTCTTCTCCAAACTGGACACCAGCGATGGCTTTGACAGGTGTTTTGGCGATTCTCCCTACTGCACCCGATGGCACGGTAACATCATCCAGCGCTTGCTCTAGCGCGTAATTGATCGCTTCCAGCGGAAAGCCGCGCTGTAACCAAAGATCGGCATACACAGGTAGAAATCCTGCCTTTTTGGCGCTTGGGGTAAGATCGTTGTGGAGAAAATAGGTTTTGCCGATGCGGCGCGGTGCAAAAAGTGCGATAGGCCGACCGAGTTGGCTTTGAAGCATCGCCAAATAAGCTTTTGCGAGTTGTGGCCGGCTAATCTGTATGTCGTCAAATGTTTTCATTTTCTTATTGTCGTTGAATAGCAATGCAACGTCAATTGTTGTTTTATTGTCGTAGCACGACAACGCGCAATAGAAATAGACTGCTATCAAAGTGTGCACATTGTCACGGCGTTGGTGCACTTCGAACTCGAAAAGCGGTTGATGGTACGATGCGGCCTCAATTTTACTGATCGACCCGATGCCAAACAAACACAACGACGATCGCCGTCATCATAGTCCGAAGATGTCGTTCAAGGTTCAGAATTGGCCGGAATATGAAGCAGGATTACGCCGGCGTGGGAGTCTGACGTTGTGGATTGATGATGCCGTACTGGATCGGTGGCAGAGTGTCGGGCCAACTGGTCAGGCTCGCTATAGGGATATTGCCATTGAGACGAGTTTGATGCTGCGCACGGCGTTCAAAATGGCACTTCGTCAAACTGAAGGATTGATGGAATCAGTACTGACATTAATGAACCTGACGATCACGGCACCGGATCACACCACGGTCAGCAGACGGGCGGTGAGACTGACGGTAAGGAAGTCACCGTCAGCACCAAAGGGACCGCTACATGTGCTCATTGACAGCACAGGTTTGCAGGTCTTTGGCGCAGGACAATGGCTGGAGGAAAAACATGGCGCCAAGTCGCGCCGCACCTGGCGTAAATTGCATCTGGCCGTCGATGCCGACATCGGCATGATTGTCGCGCAGGTTCTCACCGATCAGCATATGGATGACCCATCTCAAGTGGGGCCACTACTGGATCAGGTCGACGAAGAAATCAATCAAGTGATGGTCGATGGCGCCTATGATGGCGCGCCCACTTATCAATTGATCGCACAATATGGTGGCGATATTGAGGTGGTTATCCCACCGCGTAAGACCGCCGTTCCCAGCATGGAATCGCGTTCGCCAAGTCAGCGTAATCGGGGTCGATTTGTTTTAGGTGCAATAAGTGACGGTAGGAGATCGAGCACTGGCGTGGGGGTAGTTCTGTAAGTCAATGATTTCATTAAGGTT
>NZ_JBEONQ010000067.1:0-16348 GCF_040544445.1 Undibacterium sp. GrIS 1.8
CATATTACCGTGACGATATTCAACGCAGCACTGCCTTGAGTTCACGCGGCATTCATTATGTTGATGTAGGAACTAGTGGCGGTGTGTTTGGCCTAGAGCGTGGCTATTGTCTGATGATCGGAGGCCAGTCTGGCATCGTAAATTATCTCTCCCCTATTTTTGAGTCACTCGCGCCAGGCGCGGCATCACACGACACTGCGAATGACCGGACAAAAAATGGGATATCCGAAGAAGTAGCGATCAACAATGAAAAAACAAAAGTACAGCCGAGCGTGGCTGTCTACATTGCGGATCATATGGTGCTGGCCATATCGTAAAAATGGTACAACGGCATTGAATACAGCTTGATGGCGGCCTATGCAGAGGGCTTAAACATTTGCATAACGCTAATTAGCGTGCCACGAACAATAACTCTACAGCACACCCAAGAACCGCGACAGATGCAGAAACGACGCCATTACTGTTGGCTCGCAAATAATATTGATCAGGGGTACCGTAAAATTTGGACTGGTTTATGCTGAAATCCGTAGGCTCTTTCGGTATTCGTTGGGATTGATTGAATCGAGGGACATCTTGATACGCTTTTCGTTAGACAAGTAGACATAGGCGTCAACGATCAGAATGAATTCCTCAATGGCAACATTCTGCCAGTCCCGCGCATAAAACAACTCTGTTTTCAATCGTGCGAAGAATCCTTCGCAGGCCGCGTTATTCGGTGAACACCCTTTACGTGAGATCGATCGAACCAACTTAGCGTAATGTGCCCTTCAGAGCCATCTAGGCCAGCGATAGTTAGCACCGCGAAATGCTTGCTGCTCAATTGCAAACGCTTTAACTGCGTCTTCAAGCATGTCAGCAACAAGATTGAGCAGATTTGGCTTTCTCCAATTGGAATCGATCAGAGCTTCACCGCCACCTGACTCAACGGCAGGTTGATAACGGTAAAACGTATCACTCGAAGAGCCCATTACTTTGCAGGCTCGGTACACGTTACCTAGTTTGGCATCAAAGTTGAGTAACCCAACCTTGTGTCTAATGACGTTTTGAGAAATAATATTGCTCCTATGTCACTTTCGCGCTGATTTAATAAAGACTCACACCGCTATCAAACCGAGTAATCTCTCGTTTTGCGAGGACCTACTGTAAGGCCAAACCGAGACTAATACACGTAATTTGCTAAAGCTACATGCGATCAAATTCTATTCTGGCTACTTCATAACACTCCCCAGCAATCTCCTCCAACGCTTTTCTATTCAATATTGTGATGTAACCGCGTCGACATTGGAGCAGGCCTGCACTTTGCAATTTTTTGGATGCGTCCGTAATACTTTCTCGGCGTACACCTAAATTATTGGAGATTGCCTCATGCGTCACTTTCAATTCCTCGGAGGTCGAACGATCAAATCTATCTAAGATAAAACGGCACAGTTGTTTTTCAATTGAGTAGTGCCTGCTACAAACGCAGTTTTGCGCCATTTGTGCAAACAAGACTTGCATGTAGCGCATCATAGTCCGTTGTAAAACGCCGCCACGGCGATATTCTTGTTTCATGACAGACGCTTTTAAGCGATATGCATAGCCCGCAGATTGCACGACTGCATTACCTAATGCGGTTTCCCCCATCAGTGCGGAAATACCTACCATACCTTCGTTGCCCGCCACGGAAATTTCTGTTGAGGATCCATCCAGTAAGATAAATAACAGCGATATGATCGCCGTAGTAGGAAAATATACGTGAGCTGAATTACACCCGTATTCAAAAAGACGTTGATGAACTGAGAGTTGGACGAGTTCGAGGTGGGGGGCAAGAACATGCAAATCTTCGTCACCGAGATTTTTCAAGATCTTGTTTTGACGAAACCCATCGATACTTGGTTTCACCATATTACAGCGCCGATCTGTTCGTTTTAATTCAAAAATATTGCGATTGATGAAGGAATTTTCGTCGCTGACAGCTTGTTTCATTTCCTACCTCTTTTCGATCAATTAAAGAACGCAAAAAATCGATGGTCTTTGAAGCCTTATGCTCAATTTATAAAGTTACTTCACTCGATTCTGTCCTGGAATAACGTTAAATTTTCGATTTCAGATGCCAATCTACCAAAAATTCCAGAGCAAATTAATTTGCTTCGCACAAGCGTGTTTGAAAAATTTGTTTGCAGTACTCGTAAATTCAAGATCGTTCTTCGGTGATGCAACTTCTTAGTTATCATTACTTTTGATACAGGGTAAAGGCAAATAAATGTCTTGTCTGTTCGCTAACGCACAGAGCTTTATGACGTGGGAGGGGTGGTTATCAGTAAATGATACGTAGTTAGAGTTCTACAATTCGGGTGTGATTAGCTAATCGCCTTTCTGCAATTTAAACATAACTGAATTCTGAATACTTTCTATCGTTTTGTCTTTGTACATTTTTTGCAGAACAGTAGTCAGACCGGGCACCAATGTTCTATGCTTTTTGTTGAGATAATGAAATACTGAAAAAGTAGTAAGTGGGGGCATTAATATGGTGGCGTTAGTTTGATTCATTTCACGCAGGGCTGCCAATCCAGATACACGATTTGCCACCACAATGTCCGACCTACCTAATAACATCTTCTGAAATGCTTGACGTATTTTAGGAGCAGGTTCTAGTTTCATTCCCACAGCGTTTTGCTCGATAATTTTTATTCCTCGAACATAACCTATTGTGTAGGGACGTAGACTATCCCAACCGTTTACTATGAAACGAATACCGTAAGTGAATATAACAATTTCGTAAGTAAGTAATGGTACCAGTACGACGAGAAGATTAGGGTAGTCGTTTTCCATGCCAAATTTACGATATAGCTCACCATCCATTTCACCGTTATTGGCACTACGGAGCGAGCGCTCGCCGGGTAAATAGTGGACTTTCAAGTTCCAGCCCAAGCTGCGATAAGCGGTTTCAAGAATTTTTTCGGCGACATACGTAGCAGGATCTGCGCAAATCAGAGTAGAAATGTGTAGGGTTCTATCGTCTTGCGCTAAAGCATTGAAATGAACGAACTCTGACAAAGAAATCAGTTGAAGTAAAGCTCGCCGCCGCATCGTCACTCCCCCTCGTTTTTACAAAGACCCTATCGTCTCCTTTAAGCATAGGATAAATTTTGATAAAAGGCATACGTTCGTTTCATCGCCGCTCGATTGCTATCTATAATTAACCCTGAACTATCTAGATTCAGTAGAAGACTCAAACATAAATCTCATCAAATTCAAATAACGAATCTTATCGTTTGATACTCCAACGTTAATTTAAAAGCGAGATTTAGGCAGCAGCTCAAAAGTGATTCCCGATTGGAATCGCTAACATTATCCGTTGTCGCATTCTAAATAAAATGCAAAAATAGATAATACGAATAGGCGGTGTTGAGAAGGTAAATCCATCACATTCATTAGATCAATGAAAGACCCAATTCCAATCTATGTTCGACATCGTACAGACGCCTCAAACTGTTTTACTTACTATCAGCAATAGAGATTATTCACTCTCGTAAAGTCGCCTTTAAAGGTCTATTTAGAAGGAGCGAAATGCAAATTTTCAGTCTTGAACAAACTAAAGTGACCTATCAAATTGATTTCGCTTTTTATGGACTTACATCGTTCGTGCTAGCAGTATCTTTGCTAGCTTTAAGTCCACGAGAACATATAGTCAAATTGGCACTATTAGCGATAATGGGCTTTTTAAGTTGGACATTGATCGAGTATGTGTTGCATCGTTTTGTACTGCATGGTATTCGTCCTTTCAGCACGTGGCATGCTGAGCACCACCAACGACCTACGGCTTTAATTTGTACTCCTACCATACTGAGCGCTACATTAATTTTTGGATTGGTATTTCTACCAATATTAATCTTAACTGATCTGTGGCAAGCGTATGCGTCAACCTTTGGCATTTTAATCGGCTACTTAATTTATACAATTACGCATCATGCGATGCACCACTGGCACACTGAACATATGTGGCTGTTAAAACGGAAACGTCAACATGCATTGCATCATCAACGCTCAAAAAAACTTAGCCAATTTGGTGTAACAAGTGGCTTTTGGGATCATATTTTTTATACCAAATGACGCGGTATAAATTGATAAATAAATAAAACCAAAATTATAAATATCAACAATTTTTAGGCGTCATGCCCGCAGCAATATTCCCTGGATCCACCCCGAGTCCCGCTACCTTGACAGCCTCTTTTAATTGATCTGGTGAACACTTTACTTCGTCATACTGCACGTTAGCTTCGCCGTCTTGGAACGACACTGTTACCTCATTTACGCCGGGAACTGCTTTTAGCGCTTGTGCTACTTTATTGGAGCAATCGTCACAAGTCATTCCTGTTACTTTTAAATTTTCTAAGTGCATACTCGTACCTCTTTTTGAAATTTGGTTAAGTAAATTCGTATTTTTAATTTTCTCTTATCGTCTAACGCAAAAACGAAATAAAATTATGAACTCAAAAAGTAATTGAAATTGTTTGACTCGTTCTAAATTATGGATCTGAAGCAAAAAATGTGTCGCGTTTATCTCCCATCAACATTCGTAAATCTTTGATGCTAATGTTACTAATTTCATGCATGCTGATCATTAACGAAGCACCGACAGATAATTTATGATGCCGAATTTTGCTAATTACAGGAGGTGCTACCTCCAACATTTTAGACAGTTCAGCATCATTTTTTAGATGTAAATGGTCGATGAGCTTATTCAATAAATTATTCGGATCGTACTTAAATTGATCAGAGTTCAAATTTAAAAGATTTGACATCTTGCTTCCCTCCTCTAGACGTTTTTCGAAGATTTTCAAGACTGAGCGTTGATAGGTTGAATAGCTTAATGAACAAATAATGCAATCAGAATGACGATAGGAATAGGAATGCCAAGTAGCAAAAGTAAAATTGAACGCATGATTGTCTCCAATGAACTACAAGATTGATTAAAAAATGGATGCTGTTTTTTTCACCTGAAAAAAATACTTAGTCGAGCAGATGAGCTCTGTCTCGTTGACGCCCGCCAAACGTCGCGGCTAGACTGGCAACAAACGCGCCGATCAACAACGCTACAAACATCCACAAAGCAGAGTTAGCAGCCGCCTTGCGTGCCTTGTCAGCAGATTCCTTGATGGTGTTCTTAGCGTCTGTGACAGATTTACTAAATTGTGTATAAATGATGTCAACACGTTTCTCCGCATCAATTTGATTGAGCCCCGTGCGTTTGGATACCATTTTAGATAGGTAATCGCGATCGTTCGGGCTTAAAGTACCGCTTCGAATGTCCATTGATAAAATTTTCCCTACTTCTGCACCTGCACTAACATTTATATCTACAGAACCATCGTCTGAACGCAACAACATATCTGAAAAATAATCTACGGAAGTATTCTTCATATTATTCGCCGTAGTTGCTGTTGCGTTGACTGTACTAGCGCCCACATTTGACACATCGCTGAGAATACTTTGAGTCGCACTTGCGAATAAGCCGACTGTCACTAAGGACGCAACAGCCCATGCAAGAAACCCGTGAGCGGTATCTCTAAAATACACTTCGTTATCGTGCACGTTACTCCATTTACTTCGCAACCTACCTGCTAAATATCCGCCAACTCCGGATGCCGCAAGCTGCATAAACGTAATCCATGCAATCGCTGAGATACCCATTACAGAGGCGTTATAAGACCAAGGCGATATGGTAGACAGACCCAAACCAGCACCTAACATTAATAATATTAATGAAAGCGCCGCGGCCGCCATCGCACCTGCCAAGATGGCAGCCCATGAGACTCCTGAAATTCTTTCACCGGATGAATGATCGTTATCAACTGCAAGCATATTTGCTCCATTAGAATGATTGTGCATGTGCTCTGCATGTATTTCGTCGTTAGTTTTATTTTCATTTGAACGGTAAAGTCTGAGTGAAGCCATATTGGAAATTTAAAGTTGCTCCTTCCGTTCGCTCATTTCTTCACCGAGGGTTACTAGATCTAATCTCGTTTTTCGGACCGAAGGAAACATTTCATCCTCTTCTTCCCTAACATGGTGTTCGATTTGTTCGGAGAGCACTTTCACTTTTGCATCATATAAATCATCATCTGGATCCATGTCCTGAATTTGTTCGATCAACTCTTTAGCACTCGCATGCTCTACCTCCGCTTCATCCATTAACTCATCACTTTCTATTACTTCTTTGACCGCAGGATAGAATATTTCCTCTTCGATCTGTGCATGAATTAGTAGAGCACGACAAATTGCATCCGCAACCTTTTTTTTGCTTACCTTTGATCGGTCACTTAGTTCGTTAAATTGTTCAAATAAAGCCTTTACCGTTTGATGATCTGAGACTAGAAGGCTGATTGCATCTGTAATTTTGAGCGGCATAAATATCTCCAAAAAAAGCGAGGTAACAACAAAGACCAGCCTGAGCATATTGATCATCGACGATGCTGTATGTGCGCTGTCTCACATTTGTTAAAAACTATTTTTACAGAGGGCAAGAAATAATTTCCTAAGAGAAAACTTCATTAATTTCATATTGTTTATTTTTGTGCGGTATCGAACGGACATGAATAAGAAGAAAGTTCAATCTACAATCTCATTCAATTGAGAGGAGAACTAATATGAATTACGAATCACGCGATACCTTGGGTATGTATGCGATAAATGGATCGGGTAATAATAAAGGTCCTGGCCCTGAATTAATGGGAGCTAATACCCTGATTGGCGATAATGTTCATAACGCTGAGGATGAGCATTTAGGGGAAATAAAAGAAATCATGCTTGATGTACGAACAGGTAAAGTGGCTTACGCCGTTCTTGCTCACGGTGGCCTATTTACCATAGGCGCAAAACTCTTTGCAGTTCCATGGAGCGCACTTAAACTAGATACTGAAAATAAGCGGTTTGTATTGAACATACAGAAGGAGCGTTTCGAAAATGCTCCTGGCTTTGATTCAGATCACTGGCCAGACATGGCCGATAGTACTTGGATTGAAAATTTACATAATTTCTATGACACGTCGAGGAGCTCGCAATGAAAAGCCAGTTCTCAAAAAAGTATTCGCGAACTAAATTGAGTGCATTATTGTTAGGCTGTAGTGTATTTCTTAGCGTTAGTTCCGCTTATGCAACTGAAACAAAAGTAAATTTGGTAGGATCAGAAGAAACTCCGGCAGTGCAAACTTCTGCGCAGGGCTCGGGGAGTATCATCGTCAACAAGGACAGAACTGTGAGCGGTATGGTTATGACTACCGGGTTGGCTGGAACGATGGCTCACATACATTTGGGCGCTGAAGGAAGAAAAGGTCCGCCGATTATTACCTTAGTCAAGTCTGGTGATGGCAGTTGGGCAGTGCCATCAGGATCAATACTTACCGAAGAACAGTATGCAAGTTACAAAGCAGGAAATCTTTATGTCAATGTTCATAGCGCAGAAAATAAGGATGGAGAAATCCGGGGACAATTGAAGCCTTAATTAGATAATTCCGTGCTTTGAAATAAAAATGGAGACGATTTTTTAGTCTCCGTTTTTATTATCTTTGTAAAGTGTACCCATTTAATTTAATTCAAATATGTACTTGAGTTAGGCATCTCTCTATTCCATCAAATACGTTCTTTAGATATACTAAAATTAAACACAATTGGCTGTAAGCACATAGCGACCCCATCTTGAGTCCCTGCGTTAAATCACAGAGTATCGTGTCCACGTAATTAATGGACACATGTACACGATGAATGAACCAGATTTAATAGCGCCACAGCGCAGAATTTAAAGCCCAGGTAATCAAGGCATGTCAGCAGCCTGGTGTGTCGATTGCAGCGATTGCGTTGCATTACCGCTTGAACGCCAATATGCTGCGAACTTGGCTGACAGCCCATGAACGGGCGACGGCAATGGAACAACCAGGATCGTCGGCAGTCAGACCAGTAGCGGAATTTATCCCGCTTCAATTGGCGGGGAAACCCGAAACCGTTGCGACGCAGGATATTGTTATCGAAGTCAGGCGAGGCGCAGCAACCATCACGGTTCGCTGGCCGAGTGCCTCTGCTGCTGAATGTGCCGGTTGGCTGCAGAACTGGTTACGATGATCCGGATCGAGTCGATCTGGCTGGCGACCGAACCGATAGATATGCGCGTCGGCATGGACACTGCTCTGGCCAGGGTGGTCAAGGTGTTCGGTGCAGCACGCCCTCATCATGCCTATTTGTTTGCCAACAAACGCTCGACACGCATCAAGGTCTTGGTCTATGACGGATTTGGTATTTGGCTAGCAACACGCCGCCTGAATAAAGGCAGGTTTGTCTGGAACAACGGCACAACAGTTTGTGTCGACCTCAACCACGATCAACTTCGCGCATTGGTGACCGGACTACCATGGGAGAATTTAACCTATGACCATGCGATATCCGTGCTGTAGTGCCGAGGCCACAAAGATGTAAACGTCTGTAAACGTCTTTGATCAAATCACCTCGGGTCTGGCACACTTCCAGACATGAGCTTTGCCGCTACCATCGAACAATACACTAAGGAACAGTTGGTTCAGCTGCTGATTCATCAGCAGGCAATGAACGCCAAACTCACCCATGAGCTGGCCATTCTCAAACGTCAGAAATTTGCCGTGACCAGCGAAGCCTATACCGGCGAACAACAGCGTGAACTGTTTGAAACTCTCGACGTCGACTTGGCCGCTGTCGCTGCCGAAATTGAGCAACTGGCGCTGGCCAATCCCGCGGCAGAACCAACCAAGCAACAACCCAAGCGTGTCCGGCTACCGGCAGAACTGCCGCGCACCGATATTCATCACGAACCGGATTCCACGCTGTGCCGGTGTGGTTGCCAAATGAAACGTATCGGTGAGGACGTGTCCGAGAAACTCGATTACCAACCTGGCGTGTTCACGGTGGAACGTCATGTGCGTGGCAAGTGGGTATGCCATCAATGCGAAACACTGGTGCAGGCACCAGTTCCTGCGCAGATCATCGATAAGGGTATCCCGACCTCCGGATTGCTGGCTCAGGTGTTGGTCGCCAAATATGCTGACCACTTGCCGCTGTATCGTCAGAGCGGCATCTTCGAACGGGCAGGATTGGCCATTCCCGACTCCACGCTGACCGAATGGGTAGGCTGCTGCGGCGTGGCGCTCCAGCCATTGGTGGATGCGCTGAAAGAAGAATTATTGACCCACCCGGTACTGCATGCCGATGAGACGCCGCTTCCAATGCTCAAACCCGGGAACGGCAAGACGCACAAGGCCTATCTGTGGAGTTATTGCAGCACATCACTAAGTAGCATGAAGGCGGTGGTCTTCGACTTTGCCGAAAGCCGGGGTGGCAAGCATGCCGAACAATTCCTGGATCGATGGCGGGGCACCCTCGTCTGCGATGACTTTCCAGGTTACAAAGTGCTGTTCAGATCCGGTATCACGGAGGCAGGATGCATAGCGCACGCGCGGCGCAGATTTCATGAACTATGGGCGAATCACAGCAGTCAGATCGCGGGTGAAGTGCTGGATTTATTTGCCAGTCTATATGGCGTGGAACGGGAAGCAAGCTTGCTCAACGAAGAGCAACGCCTGACCATTCGTCAAACGCAGGCCAAGCCAGTTGCAGATGCACTGCATAAGTGGTTGCTGGTCCAGCGCCAGCGGGTGCCTAGTGGCGGCGCTACCTTCAAGGCAATCGAATACAGTTTGAATCGCTGGCCGGCGTTGACACATTACCTCAACGATCCCCAGGTTCCGATCGATAATAATTGGGTTGAGAACCAGATTCGTCCCATCGCATTAGGACGCAAAAATTGGATGTTCAGTGGAAGTCTGCGCGCCGGCAAACGTGCTGCGGCAATTATGAGTTTGATTCACTCAGCTCGGCTTAACGGCCACGATCCCTACGCTTACATGAAGGACGTCCTGGAAAGGCTTCCGTTACATCCATTCAGTCGCATTGGCGAATTGCTCCCTCATCGCTGGGAACCCGCTCAATAATTTCCATCATCAAGATAATGCCAGGTCAACCTGTGTTGGCCAGGCGCTTACAATTGGCTTCTTTTTTTATATTTTTCTAAAGAAAATATAGCTAGCAAAATCAACTTATCAAAACTATTAAATCGCTGGGTGAAGTGATTTTTCACGGCTCCATTGGCGTGTCTTTGCCGCAGACAAAAAATCTGGTATTTTGTCGATCGATATTACTCCGGCATCCTTTTCTATTCCAGCCGTTTCTAATAAAATTTTACTTCCATCATCAAAAGCAATCGCCTTAAGATGGCTATATGCATCTCTGATGAATGAAGTCGTGGCCATATCTTTTTGTAGTTTTTTCCCAGCTTCTTTGGATAGGATCGTGACGATCGCATCAAACATGACTGATGGATTACCTGCAAGTTGTCCATCAATTTTGGCTTCAGTCGTGTCAGATAAATAGATGCCGTTAATTTTTGGAGCAATAGTCTTGTAAGTTGCGCCTGCTTTAATAACTGCCGTTTGAACAGTTTTTAAAATCTCTACATCAGATCCATCAGAAATCAATATCCCGATGACTCGTCCTGATAACGTCGATTTCATTTTGTCGATTAGCCCAACCGCGGGGGTTAAAGGAAGATCAACAACTGGTGCTGCGATATCAGGCGCTGGTGGTAAATTTTCCATGCCCAAACCATTTGCTACACGCAATGCTAGATCACCGATGATGTGCCTTAGATGACCGACCATTGCTTCTCGAATGTGTGGATGCTCAACTTTTGATAATTCAAAAACAAGGGCAGAGATAATATGCGATTGTTCGTATTTATTTTGACTCAAATAAAATTGGCGCGCCTGGCTATAGTGATCGGCAAAGCTTTCTGGTCGAATCCTCCCTTTGGTTCCACTGAGCTGTTCAGACATACTTTTAAAGCCGGTTGTAGGCTGCTCACGCGGCGACGTCGTCGATAGCGTATTGGGTTCATAAGACACTCTGCCAGTGGGTTGCGCCATTTGCATATGGCCATCACGTTGATGATTCCCAAACGGACATTTAGGCGCATTCACAGGAATTTGATGGAAATTAGGTGAACCTAGTCTGGATAGCTGCGTATCGAGATAAGAAAAAAGACGCCCTTGCAATAAAGGATCGTTTGAGAAATCAATGCCTGGGACAACATGAGATGGACAAAAGGCAACCTGTTCGGTCTCAGCGAAGAAATTATTTGGCCATCTATTGAGAACCATCCGTCCTATTACTTTCAATGGAACTAGCTCTTCAGGAATCAGTTTAGTGGCGTCAAGATGGTCAAATGGGAACTGGTCAGCCTCTTCTTGGGTGAAGAGTTGTACTGCTAATTCCCACTCGGGGAAATTACCCACACTGATGGAATTAAATAGGTCGCGACGATGGAAATCGGGGTCTGCTCCAGCAATTTTAACGGTTTCGTCCCAGATGGTAGATTGAAGTCCTAATTTAGGTCTCCAGTGAAATTTCACAAAAGTTGAATTACCGTCCTGATCAATCAAGCGAAAAGAATGAACCCCAAACCCTTCCATCATGCTTAACGATCGCGGTAGTGTCCGATCTGACATAATCCACATCACCATATGCATTGCTTCCGGTGTAAGCGAAATGAAATCCCAGAACGTGTCATGCGCGGTAGCGGCTTGTGGAAAACCACGATCAGGTCCCATTTTGACTGCATGGATCAGATCCGGAAATTTAATCGCATCTTGAATGAAAAACACCGGAATGTTATTTCCAACTAAATCCCAATTACCCTCGGATGTATAAAACTTGACGGAGAATCCCCGCACATCCCTTGGTGTGTCTGCAGAACCGGATCCACCTGCTACAGTCGAAAATCGCGCAAACAAAGGTGTGCGAGTATTTAATTCAGTAAGAATTTTTGCCGTTGTAAACTTCTGTAGGGAGTGAGTTAATTCAAAAAATCCATGAGCTCCAGTTCCTCTTGCATGCACAATTCGTTCTGGTATCCGTTCATGATCGAAGTGAGTAATCTTTTCTCTCAAAATAAAATCTTCTAACAGCGCAGGACCGTTAACTCCTGCCTTCAACGAATTTTGATTGTCAGAAACGGCTACGCCTTGATTTGTCGTGAGGTCAGATTGTTTTTTTTCCGCGATCTGATGTAACTCCCCGCCATTGCCAGTCGATTTAGAGGTTACCTTACGATTAATGTCAGTTTCTACTTTAGGGATAGATTTCTTAATGTTTGGCATGGTTGGCAACCTCTAAAAAAAGTCGGTTTGAATAAAATAAGTACTGAACAACAATAAAATGTAGATCCATTTATTATTTTTATCACCATAAACCATACATTTGAAATGGTATGTGCGGAATCACACACTACGATTTTTTATTCGATCACTTGTAAAGCCTATGTATTTGTCAAAGAGAAAAAAACTCTAGTATTTCGTAGAGATTTTTAATCAGATTTTCACAGCACACTAGAAAAATTCCGTCAGCTAAAATTCATCACATGCGTTAACTGACAGAACTATTTTTCGAATAAGCTTAGCTAGACAATGAAATAATTCAACCGTTAGTTGTCGAGCTATTAGTTAGGAACTGAAGCTTCAGAGGTCGACTTAATATCTTCGGCGCCAGCGTTTTGAAAAATTTCCTTAACCGTTTTAACTTGTTCGTGATTTTCAGTATGAACCGAAATCAATACATTCCCATTTCTAATCTTTCCGTCAAATAGTTTCGCTTCATACTCGGGAATTCCCATGCCAACCAAAGCACCTATAATACCGCCGGCGGCAGCGCCAACTGCGGCACCACCTAGTGCAGCCATAATTGGTCCAGCGGCGATAAACGGACCCACACCTGGTATTGCTAAGGTACCGATGCCAGCGAGCCAGCCTAGGATAGCGCCAGTTCCCAAACCGGCTATACCTCCAGTGGCAGTTCCTTCTGGTACTTTCGTATTTTGTTCATGGGCGAAATCCCGAGTACCGCTTTGATCAGGGAGAAGGACAGAAATCTCCGCGCTACTAAATCTTGCCGATTTGAGATGATCGACAATTGATTCTGCTTGTGCTCTAGTTTGAGCGATACAATAAACTGCATTTTTCATGATTTTCTCCAAACAAGTAATTGAATTAGTTAGTTTTAACGTCTAGCTGATCATCGATTGATTTGACACCCGGAGTGTCAAGGGTTACTTTTTCTAATTTGACTTTTTCTTCTTTATTTTTAACTGGCCCACGCAATGTAACAACGCCGTCTGAAGTCATAATTTTTATGTTGTGGGCTGACATTGAAAGGGACTTCTCATGGACGATATTGCGTCGCACTAGAGACAATAATTTCCTGTCTCCTGCACTGTTGGATTGATCTTGAGGTGTTGCAGTTACGTTTGATTTATCTCTCACATTCATTTCGGAATTATCAACATTCGATGCGCTTTTCGTTTCAGACCGCATCGGTGCTACAGGCTTATCTGCAGCGAACGATAAGAACGGTGTTGATATAAAAAAAAGTAAAGCGACGCCTTTTAAACTCTTAGATACAGATTTCATTCCTATCTCCTCGTTGATACCCGAGAATGGGTATGTATTGAGCTTAGTCAGTCTGGGTTAGCCTATCTGTGCGGTATCTCACTTTTATCCAATAAAGTAGTGTGATAACCGTAAAAAGTTTTTTTAAAAGTGCATTGGAGTAAGTAGTCCTCGCAACTATCATTTGCAAGTGGCAATAAAATCCAAACACACGTCGTGAATAAAACGATTAAGAAGTTTTCAACTTCTATTTTTAAGGATGAATATCGCAAATAATTGTATCTATCTAAATAATTTTTCTGATTATGTAGACTAATATTTCCATCCAATAAGCCCCAAACGCTATTGGTGTTAATTGCCCTTCGTCTACTTTAGTTTCACAGAAAATAATCAAAATTAAGAGTAGAGCCGCGCGTAGGAAAGTTAGAAATCGAGGGTTTTTATCCACTAAATTAAATTTATTCTTCTACGCTAAATTAGTACTCGTACGTTCTCTAAGGTGAGATATTTCTAGATTTGAATTTTTTCATTTTTCAAAAGATTGCTCTTACTTTTTATAAATTTCTATTAATCTGCGAAGAAAAATCTGTTTGAATTTTATTGCAATGGGTATCCAGAAAAATATCTTTTGATGTTGGATAGCGAACAGATAAACCATTTAATGTGGGCTATATTGGATCACTTGCTGGGATCACGTTTGTTCTGGCTTGTAGAATGAAATTCAAAAAACTTTCTATTATTGAGGATCAAAAATCATGACTAACACTAAAGAAGCTAGCACCCTACATAAACAAGCCGCGACCGATCATCAAGAGGCAGCAAAAAACCATTTGAAAGCCGCCGAATCTCACGAAAAGAACAAAGTGAGCGACGCGAAGGAGAGCTCAAAAAATGCGATGGGATGTTGCGCTACAGCGCAAAAAAGTACTGAAAAAGCCTGTCACTCTTCGTCAATGTGATTAATAAATTCAGAGTCTAGTTAGGCTTAAATCAAATAAATAGTTTTTGATTTTTGACGAAGCTAAATAAGAAATAAAGGCTAGCCAATCGCTAGCCTGTTTTGATTCGGAAACAAGTTGGACTGACAAAAGTAATTCGTTGGTTCAATCGTCAGTTAATAAAAAAAGGCAGTTCTCTACCAAATCAATTTATTTATCCATAGACACTATTGATCTGTGCGAACTTTGCGAGTTTTAAGGAAATAGTTCAAATTTATATGAGATTTTAATTTTGATTAACTATCTCTCAATTTGTGTTATTCAAAAGGACAGCGGTGTATTTGCTAGAGCGACGCCATCTGTGTTTTTTCGCTCATAAAATTATTGCCTCACATGATAGGCTCTGACCCTTCAGCCAAAATATCCACTTCGCGTAATTGTTCACCGCAAATAGAAACTATTCTTAATGCAGATCCCGCATAACCCCAGACAAAATCATCTTCTAGCTGCATTTCCTTTGGATGAATTTGATCGCCTTTTTGCCCATTTGGAATTGGTCTCTTTATCTGTAGGAGATTTTCTGATTGAAGCAGACAAAGGTTTTAAATTTGCGTACTTTCCAACCACAGCAGTTGTATCCTTTATGTACATATTAGAGGATGGAACAGCTGCAGAAATAGCTTCCGTTGGGAAAGAGGGAGTAATAGGAATTTCCTTAGTTTTGGGTGAAGAAACGACACCAAGGACGGTAGAAGTCCAAATTGCAGGATTTGCCTATCGACTCAAAGGAACAATATTAGCTTCTGAATTCAGTCGTGCTGGTCCAGTATTACATTTGTTGCTTAGGTATAGTCAGGCACTAATCATACAAATGACTCAAATTGCGATATGTAACCGATACCACTCTGTTGACCAACAAATATGCCGATGGTTGTTGCTCAGTTTAGATCGATCAACAAACGATTTGCTATATATGACACAACAAGTCATCGCAAATATGTTAGGCATAAGACGAGAAAGGGTCGTCATGGCTGCCAGAAATTTACAAAAAGACGGACTTATTCATTACAGCAGAGGCACCATAGAAGTTTTGAGCCGTCTAGGATTAGAAAAAACTGTTTGTGAATGCTATGGAGTCATAAGGACAGAATTAGATCGGTTGAAATCTGATGTTCCAATGGATAATATTATTTTGAATGCCTAATGCCACTCGTCAATACTGGAGAAAGAATAGGTAAGTGAAATGATTGGTAATTTTTAGAAATTTATTCTGATGTCGAAATGCTCAAATAATAAAAATAAAACTGAGTATTATGATGGTAAAAAATTTATGTGAGCGATAACGCACAGACAAACTTCTTTTGACGATGTGGTAATCCCCCCAGCAAATAATCGGACTTATAAGTAGAATTTTCTAAATATGATTTTTAGAGGTTTTACATGAAGACATCCCGTTACACCGACAGCCAGATTATCGCAATCCTGAAGCAGGCAGAAGCTGGCTCTCCTATCCCAGAACTTTGTCGTGAACATGGCATGAGTTCCGCTTCGTTCTATAAGTGGCGAGCCAAGTATGGCGGCATGGATGCCTCATTAATGGCGCGTATGAAAGAGTTGGAGGAAGAGAATAAACGTCTCAAGAAGATGTATGCAGAGGAACGACTCAAGGCAGAAATAGTGGCTGAGGCACTCGCAAAAAAGTGGTAGCGCCATCTCAGCGTCGAGAGATGGCGCGCTGGGTGGTTGACCAACGGCGAGCAACAATCAAAGTAGCTTGTTTAGCATTCGGCATTAGCGAAACCTGCTATCGTTACCAAGCTAAGCTTAACATTGAGAATGATGTCATAGCGGACTGGCTAATTCGTCTCACAACAAGTCAGCGTAACTGGGGCTTTGGGCTGTGTTTTTTAC